>CAYQDH010000268.1:0-3432 GCA_964416075.1 uncultured Anaerolineales bacterium
AGCCCTGGCGTCGATCTGGTGGTCGATCCGGCTGCCTGGCCCAGGCTCAAAACCTATGTGCAGGGCGTGCTCGATGCGTTTCGAGATGATCCTCGCATCCTCCTGTGGGACCTGTACAACGAGCCTGGGAACAGCAAGATGGGTGACCGGTCTTTGCCGCTGCTGACGGAGGTCTTTGCTTGGGCTCAGGAGGTCCGCCCCAGCCAGCCCCTCTCCTGCGGCGTGTGGGCGTCCATCGAGGGGATCACCGCGTTGCAGCTCGCGGCGTCGGATGTGATCACCTTTCACAACTATGACAAGGCCGACGATCTGCGCCAGCAGATCGCCGAACTGAGGGGATATGGCCGACCCCTGATCTGCACCGAGTGGATGGCCCGCACGCGCGGCAGCCTCTTTCCAACGCACCTACCGATCTTCAAAACGGAGCGGGTAGGCTGTCTCCATTGGGGATTGGTGGCCGGCAAAACGAACACGATCTATGCCTGGGGCCATCCTCTGCCGGGCCAGGAGCCGCCCGTGTGGTTCCACGACATCTTTCGGACGGACGGCACAGTCTACGACCCGCAGGAGATCGCGGCCATCAGAGCAGCTACGGGCAAGTGAGGGGTCGGCTTGGCGCTCCCGTGGCCTCGCGATGAGCGAGGCCACGGTCTAGGACTGGATCAGGCCAACGCCGTCACGGTGATCTCGATATGCACACCAGCGGGGAGCGCCTTCACCTCGACGGTGGTGCGACCGGGCGGTTGGACCTTAAAGTACTCGGCGTAGACGGCATTCATGGCCGAGAACTCGGAGAGATCGGTCATGTAGACAAAGGTCTGCACCGCTTTGTCCATCGAGGATCCCGCCGCCTCCAGGATGTTCTTGATGTTTTCCAGCGTCTGGCGTGTCTCGGCGGTGACGCCGCCGGGCACGAGTTTGTTGGTCTTGGGATCGAATCCCTTTTCCCCGGCCACAAAGACGAATCCGTTGGCCACGATCGCCTGCGAGTAAGGGCCTATCGGCGCGGCGGACTTGTCCGTCTTGACGACCTGCTTCATAGTGCACCCCTTTCATCCATCGCTGCCGGCTGACCCGAGGATCACAGGTTCTGCAACCCTAGGCCAGTCGGGTCAGTGGGCGCCATTCTAGCACCGGAGGCAGGCCTGGTCAACATCGTTTAAAGATTGCTTTAAGGGCGAGATTGCAGGCCTAGCCAGCCTCTCGTACACGGACTGCCCCTGCCCGAATAGCGCCAAGATCTCCTGGCGCTGCGCATCCGTATGATACTTGCCCGTCTCGCGCACCCATTCCATGGCCCGATCGATGGCGCGCACGAAATCGGCCGCCGCTTTCGCTCGCTCGGGGGCCGCCACACCGGTTGCCACATACACCGGGCTGGTGTGGGCATAGATCGGCTCCAGGAAACTATCCCATGTGGTGCTGGAGAGGCGCGCCGCGATCCAGCCATCTCCCGGCACGGCCAGACTTGTCCGGAACGTACCATCCGTGGAACCCGCAGAGGCGCAAAAGCATGACGTGCCCATAGCCTTCGTGCTGCGAATCGCCCGGGCCATTGTGGCGGTTTTCCTCTCCACATTCCACATGGTGGTGCGCACTGCAGAAATCGGTGAGCACACCGACAGGATACTTGTTTACCGCGTAGGGTAGGTCCCAGCGCTTTAGAATGCTGATCGCCGTGACGCGTAGATCCTCGATGCGGGGATCCAGGCGCAGCCGCTCGTCGGGACGCGTCTCCTTTTCGTCATAGTGGATATGGGTGTTGCCGGGATGCCAGCCCTGTTGACCCAGCGTGGCCCAACGCTCCAACTCAATCTCCAGGTGTAGCGTACCTCGGTTGGGCACCTTGATGCGTCGCCGCGCCGGCACGTATTCAGTGCCTCGCTCCACAAGAACCTGCGTCGATCCGGCGGGTAGGTCCAGAGCGAACTGTCCTTCACTATAGAAGAAAGGCGCACCGGGGCCCACCTTGAGAATAGCGTCCTCCGGGTGCGGGAAATGACCATCCATGGAAAGCACCTGCACCCGCGCCGGTACCTCGGTCCCCGTCTCCCTATCCACAATGCGGCCCACGAGTCTGTCCATGATAGACCTCCTCTAGCCTGGGGAGTTGTCGAGTACTCACGGATCCCGTTCGTAGTAAACTAGAACTCATCATACCTGTATCGGTCTGCCAATGCCAGCTTTCCCATTTCCTGGCAGACAACCTGTTGCATAGGGCGGTGATCCGCTTAGAATGGATTCCCAGAATCCGGCTCTCTTGGGAGGATGACATGGCGCAGTGGCTGAGTGGTGATGTGATGGCCAATGGGTTGCGGCTGCACTATACCCGGACGGGTGGGGACGAGCCTGTGCTGGTGTTGGCACACGGAAGATCGGATAACGGCCTGTGCTGGACACGCGTAGCCAAGGAACTGGAAGCGGATTATGACCTGCTGATGTACGACGCGCGACGGCATGGCCTCTCTGACGACGGACCCGAGGATGCGGCCCATCTGGATACGGCGCGCCATGACATGGCGCGCGATGCGGCAGAGCTGATCCTCGCGCTAGGGCTCAAGAAACCGGGGATGATGGGGCACTCTATGGGCGCCTTTACCGCGGCCATGACCGCGGCCCTCTATCCTGATCTTCTGGCTTATGTCATCCTGGAAGATCCGCCATGGTTCGACCAGGAGACGTTGGCCCGCTGGGACACGCGGGGTGCGGCTATCGCCCGGGAAAGAATGCCCGACACGCACGCGGGGTGGATCGCTCGCTGCCGGCAGCAGAACCCGGACTGGCACGACGATGAGGTGAGCGCGTGGGCGGAGGCCAAGATGCAGTTCTACCGCCGTGCAGAGCCAAGCCGGGTGGCTCCCCGGCCCCCCTGGCAGGGGATCGCCCAGAGCATCACCTGTCCCGTGTTGCTGATCACCGGGGATCCGGATAGGGGCGCCATCATCTCTCCAGGTATCGCCCGAGAAGCGATGGGGCTCTTGGCCCAGGGGCAGCTGGCCCACATCTCCGGCGCCGGCCATTGTATCCATCGCGACCAGTTCGAGCCGACGATGGCCGTTGTGCGCCGGTTTCTAGGCGAAATGGTTGGCTAGGCGCAAGATAGTTAGTGCGAGCAAGGTGTGGGGCATGGCATCTCTGGCGGTATAACGAGCCTCTGGCCCGCGCGAATCTGGTTAGGATCGGTCAACACGTTGAGCAGGACCAGGGCTTGCACGCTGACGCCGTATCTCCTGGCGATGCTATAGATCGTCTCCCCACGGCGTACGATGTGGATGCGTGGCGCCGGACAGGGCGGCTCCGACCCTATGGGGATGATCAGCGTCTGTCCGATGCGGATGTCCGTGCTTGTCCCCAAGCCGTTACGCGCCTGAATGGCCGCCACGGTCGTGTGAAACTGGCAGGCCAGCGAATAGAGAGTATCCTTGGGGCAAA
>CAYQDH010000268.1:3442-7555 GCA_964416075.1 uncultured Anaerolineales bacterium
CGGTAATGGTAATCTCCGTACCGGGCACGAGCGTACCACCTGGCGTCGGCGTGATGGTGGGTGAAGGGGTCAATGTGGGTACCAGGGTCGGGGTGAAGGCGGCCAAGCGCACCGTCGGAGAACGTTGGGCCTGCGCCACAACAAGGGGAGGCGCGGTAACCATGCGAGGGGGCTTGGCTCGCACGCACCCGACCAGAAGCATGGCGACAACCAGGGATGCGACCCACAGTCCAGTCGCCGGTCGAGCCCCCGGGTCGGCAAATGGCCTAGTCGGCGTACGTTTCAGTCGTTGGGGTACAGAATTCAAGATGCCCCCGCACATAGGCCTCCTATTCCGCTCTGGTCCACTCGGCTATTTCATCATACTAGCGAGTCTGACGGTAGTCAACTCCTCAAGTGTGACATTGGCGCTTTGTCCGCCTTGCGTGCCTTGTCACCCATCCTGGCGTATGTTATAATGCTCTTGGCCATACATCGCAATTGGCCGCGCAGCGCGGTTGGCTGCACGGATTGGTTCGCCAAGTACACTTCCCTAATCAGCAGGAGGCCCCTATGCGCATCCGCCGTGTGATCAGTGTGCTCCTCGCGTCGTTCCTTCTCTTGTGTCTCCTTGGCGCCGAATTCGCTGTACCTGTTGCTGCGGAGGAGCTAGTCCACCGTGTTAGGCGAGGTCAGACCCTCTACTCTATCGCCAACATGTATGGGGTTACCGTTGAAGCGATCGTCGAGGCCAACAACCTCAGAAACCCCAGTCGCATCTATGCCGGCATGCTCCTGCACATCCCGCTAGCGGACGACCTGATCGTGCACACTGTTCGTCGTGGGGAAACGTTGATGGGGATCGCGCTCAAGTATGGCGTGAGCAGCTGGAGCATCGCACAACTCAATGGAATTCGCAACCCCAACATTATCTATAGGGGCCAACGCCTGGTGATTCCCTCGACGGGGCCGGTGACGCCTCCACCGCCGCCCGAACCTACGCCCGTGCCAGCGCCCACCATTGGGCCCACGCCTTCGCCACAGCCCGAGATCCCCGCGGTACAGGAAGCGGTGATCATTATCAGCCCTCTACCCGATGCCGAGATTAGCAGCCCGGTCACGGTGACGGGTTGGGGAAGCGGATTCGAGAACACCCTGGCGGTGGATATCCTGGATGAGTCGGGCACCGCCATTGGTCAGGGATCTGCTACCATCACTGCCGAATTCGGCCAGTATGGGCCCTTTATGGGCACGGTGGAATTCACCAAACCGGCGACAGCGCAACTGGGGCGCATCCAGATCTACGGCATCAGCCCGCGAGATGGGGCCATCGAGCATCTGGCCTCGGTGACCGTGAGGCTGAAACCATAGCCAAGTACGAATGGGGATTGAAACAAACGGGCGCCCGCCGGGCGCCCGTTTGTTGCGTTACGGAGCGTTCTGTGCCCCAAACGTCAGCTGACGTCGTGCGTGGCCCCAAGAGACTGGGCCGCCCAAAAAGAGCGGGCGCAGGGCAGCCCCCCGGCATCCTCCGCTGCCCAGATGGCATTGACGATGGCCAGCGTGGTCGCCTCGGCGGCCATCTGGCTGACGAGGGGCATGGCCGCTGGCACATGGCCCGTGGCGAGAGCAAACAGGGTGTCGCCATCGAAGAGTGTGTGCGAGGGGCGTACGGCTCGGGCCAGTCCGTCGTGCGCTGCGGCCGCGACCTCATTGATCTGGCACACATCGAGCTGTCCATTGGTGGCCACCACACCAATGATTGTGTTGGTGGCTTTCTGCGAGCCGATGAACGCGCTGGGCTCGTCGGACATCGTAGCCCGCATCGCTTGGGCCGTATCGAGGAGCCGGTCGCCACGCGGCGTGCGCGCACCGGCGATGATAGCGCCCCTCGGATCGATAATATCGCCAAAGGCATTCACCGCCACCAACGCGGCCACCACCAAGGCGCCACAACGCTGGGCAGCGCAGCCAAGCCCCCCCTTCATGGCCTGCGCCAAACCGTGAATCTTGCCCACGCTGGCCCCCGTGCCTGCGCCAATATTGCCTTGGCGCGTCTCGGCGGTCGAAGCGTTGCGACACGCCGCATAACCCATGGCCGCGTCAGGGCGCACCGTGGCGCTGCCCAAAGACAGGTCAAAGAGCACCGCGCCGGGCACAATGGGCACGCGAGCAACCCCCGTGTCATAGCCAATGCCCGACTCTTCCAGGTAGCGCATCATCCCATCCGCTGCGGCGAGGCCGTAGGCGCTGCCGCCGGTGAGAAGGATGGCATGGGCTTTCTCTACCAGAGTTCCTGGGCGGAGCAGCGCTGTCTCCCGCGTTCCTGGAGCCAGGCCGCGCACGACCCCCCCGGCTATAGCCCCCTGTCGACAAATGATGACCGTGCAGCCTGTGAGTGCCCGCATGTCGGTGGCGTGGCCCACCTCGATGCCCGCTACATCGGTCAGCGATCCGGCAGCGATCTCAGGTTGAGGGACCATGGCTTGCCCTCCACAGTTGGGCCACGCGCTGCAATAGCTGCTCGGCAACCTCGAACTTGCTCATGAGGGATAGAGCCTCTTGCTGTCCGTCGGGATAGAGCAGGGTCACGCGGTTCGTGTCTACCTCAAAGCCACTGTCCGTGGCTGAGACATCGTTGGCCACGATCATATCCAGCCTCTTGCGGCCCAATTTCTCCGCCGCGTTCTGCAAGAGGTTCTGTGTCTCGGCCGCGAAACCCACCACCAGGCCCGGGTGTCCATCCGCGCGGGCTGCGCCAACCGCGGCCAAGATGTCCTGTGTGGGCTCCAGCTCCAGGACCAACGCTGCACCCTGTTTTTTGATCTTGTGCGCCGCTTGCTGGGCGGGCCGATAGTCGGCCACCGCAGCGGCCATGATCAGCACATCGGTTCTTTGGCGTCGCTCCATCACCGCAGCATGCATTTCGGCGGCGGTGCGCACGGGCACCATGTCCACACCGAGGACCGCCGGCAGCCCTGTGGGCGCATGGATCAGGGTCACCACAGCGCCGGCATCGCGACCCGCCTCGGCAATCGCATAGCCCATGCGTCCGGAAGAACGATTGGTCAAGTGGCGCACCGGGTCCAGGGGTTCCTGCGTGCCACCCGCTGTCACGACCAGACTGAGGCCCTCCAAGGGGCCATGGCGGCCCAACGTCTGGCGGATGGCGGCCAGGATTTCCTCCGTAGACACCAGGCGCCCTGCGCCGACCCGACCCGAAGCCAGCCGGCCACGCCCCGGCCCCACGATGGTGGCGCCCCGCTGCACGAGCACGGCTGTGTTCTGTTGGGTAATAGGGTTGGCCCACATATCCGCATCCATCGCTGGGGCGATGATCAAGGGAGCTGTCGTGGCTAACACTGTGCTGGTAAGGAGATTGTCTGCCATGCCATACGCGAGCTTGGCGATCGTGTTGGCGGTCGCAGGGGCAATGACCAATACATCAGCCCTGGCAGCCAGAGAGATATGGGCCATCTCCGTGTCACGCAACAGCTGGAACATGTCCAGGGACACAGGACGCTGGGTGATGGTCTGGAAGGGTAATGGCGTGACAAAGCGCGTCGCCGCTTCGGTCATGATCACATCGACCGTGGCCCCCGCCTGGACCAACTTGCTGCAGAGGTCGACAGCCTTGTAGCACGCGATGCCGCCCGTCACACCCAGGACGACACTACAACCTTTCAGGATCATGAGCCCCCCTGGTTCAGTTCATAGATCATCCGCAGCCCCTTGAGCGTGAGCCAGGGATCGACCACCTCGAACACGGAGGTCTCCTTGGCGATCAGGCTAGCCAAGCCACCCGTGCCGATGACGTGCATCTCCGGGCCGAGCTCGACCCGATATCGAGCCACCAACCCCTCCACCAGCCCCACATAGCCATACAGGATGCCCGAGCGCATCGAATCGACGGTGTTGGCGCCGATCACGCGGGATGGGCGCTGCAGATCGATGCGTGGCAATTTGGCCGTGGTCTGAAAGAGCGCGTCTGCCGCCACGCGCACCCCGGGCGCGATAGCGCCACCCAGGTATTCCCCTTTGGCCGAGATGGCGTCGAACGTGGTGGCGGTGCCGAAATCCACCACGCAGGCGGGGCCACCGTAAAGACGATAGGCGGCCAGAGCATCCACCACT
>CAYQDH010000269.1:0-7555 GCA_964416075.1 uncultured Anaerolineales bacterium
CCCCTCTTCGGCCATTTGCAGGGCCAATGCGTGCAACGGACCACTAGCAAGGTCGACCTTTGGACCCAGCTGCAAGAGATGGCATTCGATCTCCCCGGCCCCAAGCTCGCGAGCGACTTGTTGCGCGAGAGCGTGTTTTTCCATCGAGCAGACGATCAGAACCACTCGCCCTGTCGGCCCCGCCACTTGTTGAGCGATATTTCGGGCGGCCAGCGCCAGGGGCGGTGCATTATCAGTGAACATATCCACAATCCCTACTGCGAGGCAGAGCCTCGGCGTGCGCTATATCAAGGGCTTGCGACACATGATGTCCCAACGTATCACCCGACCCGCGCATTGTAGGCTGCGTGCCGCTGGGCGTCAACGACTCTTTTTGATAAAAACATCGATATGTATAAAATTAAGTAGATAGTTATCAATATGATTCGATAAAGGTGCTATGATGAATGAGAACACGCGCACGGAAGAGTTGTTGGCCTTTTTCAAGGCCTTGTCGGACGCCAGCCGACTGAAAATCGTGGCCCTGTTGGCCAAGGAGTCGCTGCCGGTGGAGAAACTGGCCGAGATGCTGGGCCTGAGCTCATCGACCGTTTCGCACCACCTGGCCACGCTGGCCAAGGTGGGTTTGGTCAGCGCGCGGGCGGAGGGGTATTATAGCGTCTACCAGCTGGACCTCGATGCCTTGACGCGCATGTCGCAGCGGCTGCTGGCGGAGGATACTTTGCCGGCGGTGGCCGCGGATGTGGACCTGGACGCCTACGACCGCAAGGTGCTGAAGAGCTACCTGTCGGCGGATGGTCGCTTGAAGGCGTTCCCGGTGCAACGGAAGAAACAAGATGTCATCCTACGCCACGTGGTCCAAGCGTTCGAGCCTGGGCGGCGCTATGCGGAGAAGCAAGTCAACGAGGTCCTGTCCCAATTCAGTGACGACACAGCCCGCTTGCGCCGTGACCTGGTGGATAGTCGCCTCATGCAGCGCCAGGGTGGCGGCGGGGAGTATTGGCGCGTAGGCGCGGACGAGAGGTGATAGGCCTATGGGTCTCTGTTACGAATTGACGATGAACTGGATGGCCAAGGCGGACCATGACTACAAGATCGGCTGGGACGAGATGCAGACCGAGGAGCCCGCCACGGATGCAGTCTGTTTTCACATGCAGCAGTGCGTGGAGAAATACCTGAAAGCCTTTCTCGTGGTGCACGAGACGTCTTTCCGCGCGACGCATGATATCGCCGAGCTCATCGAGCAGTGCAAGGAGATTGACCCGCAGTTCGGCGACCTATACGACTTGCATGCGGATCGATTGACGGCATACAGCATCGAGGCCGAGGTGCACGATCCCGCGGATTTCTATGCCCCTTCGGTGGAAGAGGCGCAAGCAGCTCTGCACACCGCTCAGACGGCGCGCGATTTCGTCAGGGCCAGGCTGTGGAAGTCTCGCCGGTATGTAGCGCTGATGGACAGGTAGCGCCCGTTCCTTCATCCACCGGGGGCCATAAGTGGGATAACTGGCGCTACCATGACCGCGAGCTCTGACTTGCCACGGAGATTTGCTTTGGCTCGATTGGCGCGCCGCGCCGTAGGGCGCCTATTCCAGCTTGAGCTCTTGCCCCAGCAGGTAATGGCTGAACCAGGCCAGGTTCTGGTGCATAACGGCGTGATTCTCTCGCGGACGGGTGATGGGGTGACCCATGCCGGGGAAGGCATAGCTCCACAGAAACGCCCATCTCTTTCAGGCCACGGTAGAGCTCCATGGCGTTGGAGAAAGGCACGCGGCGGTCCTCCGTGCCGTGCTGGATGAGCATCGGCGTCTTGGTCTGGGCGATGCCCCTGATGGGCGCCGTCCTGCTCCTGTTCCCGTTGGGTAAGCGAGCCATAGCGGGCGACACGCGCTTTGTGCTCCTAGCCCTCGGGACCGCAGGCCCGGTAGACCAGACCGCCGGCAAAGGTCCTGCAGGAAGCGGCGCTCTGGGGCGACGAGCTTGCAGCCCCTGATCATGGAAGCGAGCGAATCCCTCATTCTGCAGCAGATGGGACGAGGCGTCATGCCTCGTCTACGGGCTGATGGCCAGGTCTCGCCAGGCCGCCGTGTCACGCCAACGAGCCAGCCCCTCATCCTGCAGCAGCGCCTGCACCTGCTCCGGTGGCAAGCCGGCCTCCACAGCCCGATCGAGATAGCGCCGCGCGGCGTGCACGTCGCCGAGGTGCAGATGGGCGCGAGCAGCGCTTGAGTAAAAGTAGGGGCGCCACTCCTTGCGGCTCCAGATCTTGGTTCGCGCGGCCAACGCCGGGTCCGCGGCGATCAGCGCAAACGCCTGGCGATAGGCCTCCGCCACGGCGGCATAGTCGATCCGCTGCAGCGTGTTGCCTGCCGGGCCGTCGAGGTACATCCTGGCTTGCACCAGCTCGTTATCGATGGCGTTGTACCAGGCGTGATACACGGGGTGCTCGACCGTCTGGCGGAAGCCGGCCTTGAGCGCGGTGGCCGCCGAGGCGCGGTTGTTGCTCCAACAGTGCCAGCCGATCTCTGTGTAGCCGCGGGCCAGGCACTGTTCCAAGGTCGCGCGCACCGCGAGGGTGGCCAGGCCGCGCCGCCGGTAACGCTCATCGGTATGGATCCCTATCTCGCAAGTATGCCCTGCCGCATAGTCGCCGATGCACCAACTGGCGATGGTATCCCCGTGGACCAGACACTGCCCAATGCCGCGCGCAAGGAAATCCTCCAGGCCCCAGGAGTCGTGTACCCAGCGAGCGACATCCTCCATGTTGTCGAGCTCGGTGCGCTGCAGGAAAGCGGCATCCACCCTGGCCATCTCCATCCCCTCGAGAATCGATGCGCGCCAGTCGGGCGCGGGCGGCTCGTGGAGCAGAAAGTGCTGCCGCGCGTGGCGCGTAGCATGGATCCCGGCCAGGACGTCGCCCAAGTTGCGCTCCCAGGCCAACGGCGCATAGTTGACCACCAGGTCGGCGTTCTGACCCTCCGCCTGGGCCTGGGGGTAGATCTCGTCCAAGATGAAGCGGTTCAGCTCGCGGTTGAACGCTGCATTGTCCGGATCGCCGGCCAGGTAATAACCTCCCTCGATCTTGTCCCATAGCATGGCCACGGTGGGGTGTAGGGGGTCGTCGACGACGACACGCGAGGGCGTGTGGCCGTCGATGGCGGAAAAGATGGCCAGGTGGTACCACAGTGGCGCGAACAGCGTGCGCAGGTTGCCGTATTGATGTGCTTCGATCTCATGTAGCATGGGGCTCCTTGGGGTGAAATCCGGGCGTATGATTGCGGGCCTCCGTTCGCCGGGGCGGAGATCCTTCACCTTCGGTTCAGGATGACAGGTGTGATGCGGTTCAGGATGACAGGTGTGCAGCGGTTCACGGTAAAAGTCATGAGACGGTTCAGGATACCAGTGTCAGAACACCTCGTGGATGTAGGGCAGCAGGGACGGGAACATGGTGCGCATCGTCTCCTGTAGTTCCACCGATGGATTGCCCCAGCCACGCAGCGGCAGGTCCGCCGGGTCATAGGGACCATAGACGAGCGCCGACAGGCCCTGGATAGTCAACTCACAGTCGGCCTGCTGCGCCGGAGCAACCTGTAATGAGCCATCGACCGTCTCAAAGCGCCAGAGGCCCTCGTTCCACGGGCACAGCGGGTCCGAGATGCGCGCCGAAAAGCGGCCCGGCCCGGTATGCATGCCGCCGATCGCCGCCACATCCACGACGCGCCCCATGGGGGCCAGGTCGGCGGTCTCCAGGGTGACGCTCATATCCGGAAGCCACGTCTCGGGCAGCTCAGTGGGCGCCAGGATGAGCTCTACCCGGTTCGCCTGGTCGATGTGCCGGGCGATCCATTGCAGCAGGAGGTATCGTCCCTCGCTGGTATGGTAGTAAAAGCGCGCGGCGTGCAGGAGAAACTCGCCCTCCCTTTCGCCTTTCAGGCTGTACAACATCACCCCCACCACCTCGCCATCCACCCGCGCCGTGGCCAGCCAGAAACGGTTGCGCTGCGCGCTCACCTTGTCGGGGTACTCGATGCGTGCCATGCCGTGGGTGTGTTGCTGCATCCGGCGTAAGTAAGCGAGGTAGGTCTCGATCCCATCGCCGATCAGAGCGAGCTCGACCTGGCCGCCGAACCTCATCTTGATCAGGGGCGCCAGGGCCAGGGGCGAGAATGTGGCCTTGCGCGTGTGCGGCAGAGTCATATATCCCAGCCTCTCGTAGAAAGATTCGCGGAAAGGGTAGAGGCCCGATAAGGCCCGGCCCTGCTCGTGCATGGCCGCCAACTGGCGCGCGATTAACCGTCGGCAGTGGCCCTGGCGGCGGGATGCGGGGTGGGTGGCCACACCCCAGATTCCGCCCATCCCATATAGCCCCCCGCGGACGTTCTGGGTCATGGCGGTACTTGCGGCGCAAGCCACGGCAAGAGGTTCACCCTGATCCTCGAATACGGCAAAGCCGGTCACCCCCTCGCGGTGACGCACCCACTCGCTCCATTCCTCCTTGTCGCCCAGGGGCGGCGACGAGTGAAAGGCATAGTTGGTCAGGGGGTATAGTGCGTCCAGGAACGCCGGCCCCTCGATCTGACGGATCGTCCCCTCAGTCATCAGGTCTCTCTCTTTCTATGAATGGCCACTATGGTAGTGAACCATCGCGTAGCCAGCTACCAGCCCAACGATGATCCCAGCAAGCGCACCCAAGCCGATGAAAAAAGGCATATTGTCCGAACGCAGGCCCAGCCCCACGGCCCGGCCCAACACAGCGCCCAGAGCCAGCCCCGCCGAAATAGCGACAGCCAATCTGGCGCCCCTGCTGTATCGCATGCGTCCATTACTCACTAGCGGACAGGCCGTGGCGCACCAAGGCATAGGACACGGGGTGAAAGTGGCGCATCCAAAAGCGGGCGCCGGGCACATTCATGGGCTCGAAATCCACGGCACAGCGAGTGTACCCCTGCTCATTGGCCCATTGCAGCACCCGGTTCAGCAGCGCGGCGCCGACCCCTCGGCCGCGCACATCCTGGCGCGTATAGGCGCCCACGATGCTCGATGTTCCAACGTCGCGGATGATCGTGCACGCGTCGTGGGATGCCGGGCCCTGTTTCATAAAGCCCAGCACCCCGGTCGCGCTCTCGGCAAGCCATAGGGCATGGGACGGATCGGCCAGCCAGGCCTCGGCCACGCTGCGGGGGGCAGCATCATGGGCCAGAAAGACGGGCGCCGCGGCCAGATGACGAGACAGCGCGTCGTCGAGAGCCAAAATGGTCTCTATGTCCTGCGGCCCCGCACGGCGGACGTCGACCTCCGCGGTGGGCCCCTCTGCCGGGGTGAGGTCGCGCAACCCATCGGCGGCCATCATGCCGAACCCGAGCCAGAACCAGCCCTCCAGCGCCGCGCGATCGTGGGGCAGTTGGCAGATCAGGTGGGTGGACCGGCCGTCGGCCACCCACGCCGCCGACGCGTGACAGTACAACTCCTCGTAGATGCGGCGGCTCTGCGTCGGGTCGGCGCCGTTGGCCCACTCTGGGGACAAGATGGCGCGCTCGCCGCGAAAATCGTCGAGCGCCCAGCCGGCCAGATAACCCACCAGTCGCCCGTCTTGCAGGGCGGCCACACCGGGCGCCTGGCCGTAGATATCCCGCAGCATGGGCAGGAGGACATCGGCCTCCTCGTAGCGCGCGGGCAGGCTCGGTACTTGGCGCCGGAGCGCGCGGTAGCGGGTCCTGGCGAGGGTTGCCGCGTCCGGGAGGTGTTTCTCTTGTAAATCGACGATGTAAAGCGTCATGGGTAGGCTCCTTCACCGCAGCGCCCCTGGCTGCCCAGCTCAACTCACAGAGTCGCATTGTAACCGACCTGCTACACAAGTCCAGCGGCTGAAAAAACCGGGGACAGCTGACTGGTCATCGGAGACTGGGCAGCGCTTTGTCAAGTCGGGACGGCCGCCGGGCTGAGCGCAAAAGACAGGTGTCGGCTATAGGCAACGGGGATGCTTCACTGTCGCGACTTTGGGCAGCCCTGGGGGACTGGGCTTGACAGCTGGTGCATCTCGCGACAAACTGGGCTGAATAACCACCATCGGAGAGTTCTCATGCAATATCGTGAATTGGGTCGCACGGGGATGCGTGTTTCGGCGTTGGGGGTGGGCAGCAATCGCCTGCAGCGATGCACCCAAGAGGAAACAACCGCCCTGCTCAACCGGGCGCTGGACCTGGGGATCAACTACATCTCCACCGGCGCCATGTACGGGACGGAGGAAATGATCGGCAAGGCCATCAGCCGTCGCCGGACCGAATACTACCTCGCCTCCAAAGGGGGCCAGTACACGGCGCAGGCCGAGCGCGAAGCCTTGGAGGGCAGCTTGCGCCAACTGCAAGTGGATTACCTCGACCTGTACGAGATCGACTGTGTCAATACGGAGGCCCACATGGCCCAGCATTTCGGCCCCGGCGGGAGTTACGAGGCGTTGCTGAAGGCGCGCGACGAGGGGCTCATCCGCCACATCGGCATCACCAGCCACCGTCCAGACTATGCGGTGCGCATGATGCGGCTGGCGCCCCTGGATACGGCGGCCACTATGATCTCCATCGTGCAACCCTACGCCATCAGCGAGGTGCTGCCTGTGGCGCGGAGCCTGGGCGTGGGCACCATCTCCATCCGGCCTCTGGACCACGGCTCGCTGGTTCCCCGGGACTGCGCTATGGCCTTCGCTATCCGCTCGGGCGTGGATGTGACCCTATCGGGGATGACGTCTGTGGCGCAGGTGGAGGAGAACGTGGCCCTGACCGAGCTCGCCCTGGCTATGAGCGATGAAGAGGTGGCGGCCTTGCAGGCCGAAGCGGCCGCTCTGCCCAGGAATGGCTGTCGCAACTGCGGCCAATGCCGTTGTCCTTATGAGCTACGCATCGCCTTTGTCCTGCCACTGTATCACTATCGGCAGCGCTACGGACTGGGCGACTCGGGCGACGCGCCCCAGCGGGACCCCTCGGGGCAGCAGATGTGGGCGCGCAACGCGGAGCGGGCGCGCATCGCCGTCGAGCATTGCGCCACGTGTGGGCAATGCGAGGCGATGTGCGCCTACGGGGTGCCCATCGTCGAGTATGTGCGCCGCATCGCCGCCGAGGCTCAGCCGGTGGGGGTGGAATAAAGCCCGGACTTGGCGCCGTGGGCCAGGTTCCGACGGGCCTTACAGCCCATGTTTTGCCGGGCCCGCCGGGGTCATTTCTCTCGCAGGGGCACACCGAGGCAGCGCAGGCCGGCGTAGATCAGGAGCAGACCCACGAGAGCCACCCAGGGCACCTTGCGGACAAGCTCCAAGAGCACGTCCATGGCGGTTGCGCCACTCAAGTGAGGAACTGCGGGCGTCAGGATGCCCAACCAGGCCAGGACCGAAAAGACAATGAGCATAACACCCAGAAGGATCAGGATAAGACCGATGAGCTGTTTCATAGCGTCCTCTCGAGCATGCGAACCAGGTCCAGGATACAAACTAGAGTCAAAACTTGATTAGCGACCGAACTGCGAGGTCCAAGTGTCCAAATATCATCCCTTGACCCAGGTCAGCCAC
>CAYQDH010000270.1:0-7549 GCA_964416075.1 uncultured Anaerolineales bacterium
GCGCATGTTCTATCTACATGGCTATGCCGCGACGCTGGAGGATCTACTGCTACACCCCGACCGCTGTAGTGCCTTACGCGATATGATCCTGGCCATCATGCGCCGCCGGGTAGAACGCCTCTGTACCATAGAGGGTCTGGATGGCGTTCATTTTCGAGACGATTGGGGCACGCAGGAGGCCCTCATGATCAGCCCCAGCCTATGGCGCGAGTTCTTCAAGCCCGCTTATGCTGCCCTCTTTGCCCCGGTGCGCGATGCGGGCAAGCACGTCTGGTTCCACAGTGATGGCATGATCGATGCTATCATCCCAGACCTGATCGACATCGGGGTACAGGTGCTCAATCCCCAGGTGCCCGTCATCGGTCGTGCCAGAGTGGCAGCGCTTGGCGCTGGCCGCATCTGCCTGGAGGCGGATATCGATCGCCAGGGATTGTTGCCCTATGGGTCCCCCGATGAGGTTCGCGCTGCCGTGCGCGCCGACATCGACATCTTTTATGCCCACGGCGGCTATATTGGGCGCGGCGAGGCCGCAGGCGATGTGCCATTCGCTAACCTGGAGGCCATGTTCGACGAGTTCGTCGCCTATAGCGTCGCCTTGAGCTGACGGTCACGCCCCCGGCCTCATGGTCGGCCGCACTTGGCGCCCGGTCATCGCCCTAGGGTTGCGGCGCACGGGTCGGATACCAGGTCCCGGGCGACTTGACCGTGAGCGCCAGATAGAGCCTCGGCGGCAGAATCACCCGTTCCCAGCTTAGGTGCGCCGAAGCCTCACCGCTCGCTTCGCCATACTCCACCTGCAGGACGTGATTGCCATCCTCGGGCACAAGTATCATTTTCGCTTCATCCATCGATCCATCTACCGGAGCCTCGATCACCATCTGCCCGTCCACCCATAGCCGCACCGCGCCCTGGGCTCGCACGCTAAACCTGTAGAATCCTCTGTCGAGTGAAACATAACGGCGCCAACGCACCCCAAAATTATCGGCCGGAAGACTGGCATCCGGAGACCCTGCACCCCAGTCGAAATCGATAGCCTGGTCCTCGCGCAGAACCAGTGGCCGTCCCGCCAGCCATCGGCTGTTTACATACTCTCCTCGCCAGGTCGATGGGAGCGTGGCGCCATAGACCTGTACCCTCTGGTTGTCGCTGTCGGCCACATAGATAGCGCCGTCCGCGTCGCTGGCGACGTCCCGTGGCAATCTGAACCCACGGTCGTCAATCCCCTGCTCTCCCCACGCCCCCAGGTATTCGCCCATGGGCCCGAAATATTGTACACGATGGTTCTCTGTGTCGGCCACATACACCAGCCACGTGCCCCCTCCGCCCACGGCCGCAACGGCCACACCTCTGGGCTGCACGAACTGTCCCGGCCCGGCGCCCTTGGCCCCCCATTGGCCCATATATTCCCCCGCAGCACTGAAGCGCTGAATGCGATTGCCCCCTGTGTCGGCCACATAGACACTGCCATCGGGGGCCACTGCGATCCCTTCAGGAGATTTCATCTGACCATTTAGCGCGCCCCAGGTGCCCCACTTGCCCAGAAAGTTGCCCGACGCACCAAAGCGTTGAATACGGTAGTTCTTTGTGTCGGCCACGTATACCGTGCCATCAGCAGCCACAGCTAAGCCACTGGGCGTGTTGAACTGCCCATCTCGCGTCCCTTTGATTCCCCACTGGCCAAGCGATTGCCCGTCCGCCGAAAAGTACTGGATGCGATGGTTCCCCGAGTCCGCCACATAGACCACACCGTTCGGTCCCACGGCCACGCCCTTGGCGCCATTGAGCTTCCCCGCCTCGCTGCCCAGGGAGCCCCACTGATTGAGGAATATGCCCCCAGCCGTGAACCTCTGGATGCGTTGGTTCGTGTTTTCGCATACGTAGACACTTCCATCTGGGCCTACCGCCACGCACTCGGTTTCACTGATCTGCCCCTCGGCGCTCGCACGCGAGCCCCATTGGGCAGCATATTGCCCCATCTCGCCAAGAGATTGTACGCGATGATTACCGCTATCCACCACATAGACCGTTCTATTGGCCGCCACCGCGATGCCCTGAGGACTGGCGAATTCTCCTTCTCCTGTCCCCAACGCCCCAAACTGCTCCCGGTACTCCCCTGTCGCCTCAAAGATCTGTACGCGGTTATTTGCGGAATCACTCACGTAGACAGTGCCATCCTGGTTCACCGCTACACCTAACGGTCTATTGAACTGACCCTCGCCGCTCCCCTTGCTGCCCCACTGGGCCAGGAATGTACCCCTGGCATTGAACCTCTGTACGCGGTGAGCCACCGTGTCCGTCACATAGACGGTGCCATCCGGCCCCGCTGCCACACCAGCTGGCTCCGAAAACTGTCCTGGGCGCGACCCGCGTCCCCCCCATTGCGCCAGGAATACACCATCAGCATTAAAGTGTAACACACGATCGTTCTCTCGGTCGGTCACGTATACCGTGCCGTCAGGTTCCACCGCTATATCCTGAGGAGAGTTGAATTGGTCCTCGCCCTTGCCGAGCGAACCCCACTTGCCCAGAAACGCCCCCTGAGCGCTGAACCGTTGCACGCGATGATTGCCAGAATCGACGACGAAAACGATGCCATCTGTCGTCACCGCCACCCCCAAAGGGGTGTTGAACTGACCATCGCCCTCGCCCTTGGATCCCCATGCACCCACCAGGCGCCCCGTGGCATCGAAAACCTGGATACGATGGTTGCCGGTGTCCGAAATGTAGACGTTGCCATCGATTCCTACTGCCGCGTGCGTGGGATTATTGAATTGCCCCGTGGGAGCTTGGGCGCCGATCGTAAAGAGGTAGAAAGGCGGCTCGTTCGCATCGAATCCAGTGGGGCCTTGGGCCTTGGCACGTGTCCAGGGGACGAGCAACGACACGATGAGCAAGCCAACGAACAGGATTTTTCTCTGCATGGGCTTCTCCTCTGCAAGTGAACCCGGGTTGGTGCTTCAGGTAAGCCTGGCGATACCGATCCCTGCCGACTGGAGCCACTGGCATGCCAGCACCCGCGTTCCAGGGCTCCACCGTAACTCGTCGAGCCGTTTGGCCCACCCCATCATTCTAGTGCATGGCCACCCCATTGCATTGACAAACAATCATCACTTGTATCACGACTAGCTGACATTCAGCCCCTGCGCTGCTTACTGCCGGTAGATGACCCGTCCGCCGACGATGGTCGCGGCGCACTCCAGGCTCCAGGGACCCTGGAACACGTTCTTTTGCGAGTCGATGAAGCTGAACTGCCCCTCCCGCAACCTGAGGATCGCCAAGTCGGCGGGCTTTCCCACCTCGATCGTGCCCAGGGCTGGCTCACGAATGGCTCGCGCCGCGTTCAGTGTAGTCCTGGCAATGACCTCCTGAAGGGGCATCCCCAGGTTCAGGAACTTGGACATGGTAGTGGGCAAGTCCTTAACCGGGGTCTCCATGTTGGCATAGTACAGATCGGTGCTGATGGTATCCGGCGGAAAGTCCTGGGCTAACGCCCTGCGCGCCACATCCAGGTTAAAGCTCCCCGCGCCATGGCCCAGATCAAAGAGGACGCCTCGCCGGCGCGCCTCGAGCACCACCGGCCGGAGACGCCCCCTCTCATCCAGGATGCCCTGGTCATAGACCGTATAGCTGTGGGTGATCATATCCCCTGCCGTGAGGTGGCATAGGACCTCCTCCAAGGGAGGCGGCGCCACCGAGACATGCACGGCGATGGGCAATCCTACCTTGTCGGCCACCTGGCGCGCCGCTTTTAGAGCATCCAGTGACCAAGGACCCACCATCTTGCTGGTGGCAAATACCTTGATGCCCCGAATGGCAGCACGGTTTTCCTCGATCATGCGTATCGTATCAGCCGTGTCGATGTAGCGCCCATAGTTATCGTTGTAATAGGGGGTATGGATGCTGATGGTGCCGATCGAGGAAATGTTGATGAACGGATAGAGTCGAATCAACGTGCGACTGAGCACGCGCTCGCGGTACCAGGGAAAGGTAAAGGCGCCTGTGCTGCCCTGGTCCACCGCCGTCGTCACCCCTGCGGGCGGGCAAACAAGATCAGGATCCACCACCTGCGTATGCAGCTCAAAGCCAAGATGCGTGTGTAAGTCGATCAAGCCCGGAACCACCAATAACCCATCCGCACCTATCACCTCCGCAGCATCACTCGCCTCCATGTTGGCTCCCAGCGCAGCCACAAGCCCTCCAGCGATAGCCACATCCATTCGCCCGCGATATCCTGTGCTCGGAATAATGGCTTCGCCGCCGTGGATCAGTAGGTCATACATAGGTCGTTACCTCCCGGAGATGCACAAGCACGCCACCGCCATAATGCAAAGGACGCCAAGGCCGACGCGCTGATTGGGAAGCCGGCCAATGCTTGGCTGGCTTTCCCTGCGCCCTTGGCGCCCTTTGCCGTGCAACGGGCCTTCAAACGCTGCCCTTTACATCGATGCGATCAGCTCAACCTCGATGAGAGCGCCAGGCATCGCGATGGCCGCGCCCACGGTCGTGCGCGCCGGTGGGTCTTTGGGGAAGAACTCTTTCCACACCTTGTTCCAACCCGCAAAGTCGCGCTCGGCATGGGTCAAGAAGCAATTCACCTTGACCACCTTATCGAACGAACAACCCGCGGCCTTGAGCACTTCACCGAGACGCTCCAACGCCGCACGAGACTGCGATTCGATATCGGGCCCCGCCAGTTTACCGTCCTTGGTGCCGGCTGTGCCGGAAAGGTACAACAGGTCGCCGATGCGCACGGCAGGGGCAATCACCATCTTGGATACATCGGTGCCTTCGGGGAGAATCAACTGCTTTTTCATCTCGTCTTTTTCCTTTATAGTTTTCTATGATTGGGCCGCTATCATGTCTGCCCAACCTTTCCACGCATTTTACTTGATTTTCCCGCGCCCTTCCACTCTCCAAATCACCTCCACCTGGCCATTACGCACACCAACCATTTCCTCGTGCATGTTAGCCACTTTGCCTTGGTGGAGGGGGATCACATGAACTTTCTCGCCCACGCGAAAGCGATGGTCACACTGGCTGACGTCGACATGTCCATGTTCCACGGACATACCATAGATACGCGCCTGCGGGTGCTCGATGATCAGGCCGTAGGGATTAGGCGGGTACGCCTCGAAGGTCTTTTGTCCCCCATCGATGATGATACGATCGGCAGTGGGCACGCTCACCACAGTACACAGCACGCGCGTAGCACAATGCTCTGCGCCCAAGGTCTGGGAGCCGTGGATGCGCGTCATACCCTCAAAAGCATAGGATCCACTGCGATGCTCCGTGCAGCCTAGCTCTTTGGATACGGCCTCGGCGCCCGTGCCGCCACCACTGATCACGTGACATGGCAGCGCCGCATCGTGGAACAGCGACACTGTCTTGTCCAGGAAGGCCTTGGATTGCAGCATGCTCGGATAGGTCATGATGCCCTGCAACGACAAGCCAGGAAGGTCGACGATGCGTCGGGCTAATTCCAATGCCGCCTCGGGCGATTGCACGCCGCAGCGTTTGCCCCCCGTATCCACTTCTACCAGGACGCGTACCGTGCCACCGTCTTCGCGCGCCACTTGAGAGATCCCCATGGCCGTATCCACCGAATCTACGGCTACGGTCATAGTGGCCATTCTTGCCAGGGCCATCAAGCGCTGCACCTTGGGTCGCCCCACGATGTTAAAGGGAATCAGGATATCGTGGATCCCCGCCTTGACCATCACCTCAGCCTCGCCCACCTTTTGGCAGACGATACCCTGTGATCCGGCGGCCAACTGCATGTGTGCGATCTGGGGCGTCTTGTGCGTCTTGGTGTGCACACGGAGAGGAATGCCCAAGCGGGCACAGAGATCGGCCATGTTGCGAATGTTCCGTTCCAGCACATCCAAATCGACAATCAGTGCGGGTGTATCCAGGTCGTACGCATTCATTCCGTAACCCTCCATCCCTTCTGTTTGTTTTATATGTAAATTAACTATCTACATCTTGCCATATAATCTATCATCGGTTACCTATCCAAGACAGGGATAAATTCCATCATCCCCAGGCTCTGCAAAGCCTGGTCGCTGGGGCGCGCACTTGACCGGTCCCAGCCACGCAGGTCATAATACTCATCGAGCAAAGCGCGAAAACGCGCCTCATCCACCGTCACGGGCTCGCTCAGCCAGGGGTTCGTCGTGCCTTCGGGATAGCTCAAGTAGGCCATGATCGTCTCGTCGGTGCTCCGAGAACGGCCCCAATTGCGATGGGCGAGCATCCGTTCTGCTGTAAAGATCCGTGTGCCCATGGCATAGAAATCCTCGCGCGAGATACCCCATCCCGTGGCCGCCTGAAAGAGATAGTGCTCCAGGTACGATCCAGCTACGCCATCCACACGAATCAGCCAATCATCCTCTTGGCGACTGGTGAGCAGAGGGAAGATGTTATCGCAGATACCCAGGCTATCCTTGATCGCGGCCCGGTCGTGATGGAAAACGGCCGGTCCCGCTTTGCAGCGATATCCGCCGCGAGGGTCTACCGCGTCGCTGCAGCCATAGATCTGCTCGCCCACGTTCAACAGCTTGCTCAGGCTCTCGTCATCCCCTGGTTTGACGGCATGCGTCAGGCCAAAGATGTTGGTGGTGTAGCCATGTCCCCCGCCCATAGGATCTCGCGTATCCATCGCCCATTGCAGCGCCGTCACCAGCCAGTAGGGGAAATAGGGCGAGGTAAAGGTGCCGTGGCCGTCCCAATGGCTGGCCTGGCCCCAAGCGGGGTAGTTCTGCTCGATGAGATCCTCTCCTACCCCCAACGTTCGGGCCACACGCGGTCCCCCCTCGGCCAGCAGATCGCCCCAGCTGCGACGATATGCCACGTTCTGCAGCAGGGTGAGCCAGGTCTGTGGGTTATCGAAGTCGAGCTTCTCGCCATCCAGCTCCAGGAGCTCACCCCGCTTTTGGCAGCGCCGAATCCAGGGCACCAGGCCAAAGAGCGGCTCCCAATGGTTGATGCCCAAGTCGTTGGCAACCTGGGCCAGCTCGACGGCGATCTCGTGGCTGAACCTGGTTGTGGTGAGCCATGCACCCCCGCCAAAGAGCGGGGCGCAGCAAAAGACCTGCCCGCTATAGGTGCGCTCGGGTTGCAGCACTCCCGGCATCTGCCGGTAAAAGTTGCCACAGGACCGGGGACACATGTACGTGCAGGGTGCCCGTCGCTCATCCGCGGGCATGTCCTGCTCGGGGAATTTGCCTCGCCCATAGTGCTTTAGGATCGCTTGCATCACCAGGCGAGAGCGGCGCAGCGCCTCGGCGGGCTGGGCCACGCCCACACCCCCATGCCCGCGCACAGCGATGGCCTTCAAATTCTTGCTACCCATCACGGCGCCAAAACCGCCCTGCCCGGCGGCGCTCTCTGTTGACGTAGCCAGCACGGCATAGCGGCAGAGGTTCTCGCCCGCCGGACCGATGGCCACACTGCGCACATCCGGCCCCAGTTCTCCCTGCAAGGTCTTTTGCGTCTGGATCAGTCCTTGTCCCCAGACCGAGGCCGCATCGCGCACCTCCACGCGGTCATC
>CAYQDH010000271.1:0-6493 GCA_964416075.1 uncultured Anaerolineales bacterium
CCCCGGCCAGCCGATTGACACGCCCCACCTCGGCTTCTATAATGGCCCCTGTTCTATCGTCACACAACGGCATGGAGGATACGATGGTCAAAGCTGCGGTTATGACGGCTGCTAATGCTCCCCTTGAGGTACAGGATTTTCCCCGGCCCACCCTTGAGGACGGCGCAGTTCTATTGCGCACGGTCTATAGCGAAGTGTGTGGCACCGATGTGCACCTCCACCACGGGCGGTTGGGCGGCGTGCCCTATCCTCTCATCCCCGGGCATGTCAACGTGGGAGAGATTGTAGAGCTCAAGGGCCAGCCGACCGACCTGGACGGGGCGCCGTTGCGCGTGGGCCAGATCGTCACCTTTCTCGATGTACACGAGACGTGCGGCCGCTGCTGGTTCTGCACGGTAGCCAAGGCCTCCACGCGTTGTCCTCATCGCCGCGTCTATGGCATCACCTACTCGGCGAAAGAGGGCTTGCTAGGGGGTTGGTCTCAGATGATTTATCTCAAGCCGGGGGTCAAGGTGCTGCCCCTGCCCGATAGCGTCCCAGCGGAACGGTTCATCGGCGCGGGATGTGGCTTGCCCACGGCCGTCCATGCCATCGAGCGCGCTGAGATCATGCTGGGTGATACAGTGGTCGTGCAGGGCAGCGGGCCCGTAGGCCTGACGGCCGCTATCCTGGCCCAGCTCTCGGGCGCCACGCAAGTGATCGTCGTCGGCGGGCCGGCCCAGCGCTTGCAGGAAGCGGAGCGCATCGGGGCGGATGTAACCATCAACATCGAGGACCTATCGCCGCAAGAGCGCGCGGCCCGCGTGCTCGAGATCACCGGGGGCCGCGGCGCCGACATCACCATCGAAGCGAGCGGCAACCCCAAGGCGGTCAACGAGGGGTTCGCGATGACGCGCGACGCCGGGCGTTACGTCATTGTCGGCCAATACACCGATGTGGGCGATATTCGCATGAATCCCCACCTGGATATCAACAAGAAGCATCTGGAAGTACGGGGCTGCTGGGGCGCTGATTTCAGCCACCTATGGCGCGGGGTGCAGGTGCTGGCCAAGCATGGTGACCGGTTCCAGTGGGAGCGCTTTATCAGCCGGCGCTATAGCCTGGCCGAGGCCAACCAGGCCCTCGACGATGTGGAACACTATCGCACCGTCAAAGCCCTGATCGACCCTAATTCCTAGTGTTGAGGTTGTGCTATGGATAGACAACTGGCTATTTATGTCAGTGCGGCGCCAGAGATGGACCGTGAATGCGAGCTGCTAGGCCAGCTCCTGGCCGACATGACCCCCTCCGTCCGCTGGACGATCAAGCGCACGCCGACTGCACACGAGGACGGCAATCCGGACCTGGAGGCCTTGAGCCACAGCCAATTCTACCTGATCCTGATGGGCTCTGATATCGTAGCCCCCGTGGGTGTGGAATGGATGGCTGCGCGCAAGGCGGGCATGATGCTCTTTGCTTACCACAATGCCGCTGCGGCCATCACACCTGCGGGCAGTGTTTTCATGCGCGATGCAGGCATCACCTGGGAGGACTATAAAACACCCCAGGAGTTCATCAATAGCCTGGAGCATGCTCTGATCGCGGAGCTTTTGCGGGGCACGCCCGGCTATGGTCTCCACCTGGGCGATATCGAGGAGCTCTCGGCCCGCCTGAAAAAGCTGGACGAGGGAGAGCAACGCCAGGAGGGTGACGAGCGCCGCGGTGCGAGTCGGGGTGGCGTCATCTTGCCCACTGTGGGCTGACCTCCGCGAACCGTCCTTGACCGCTGGTAGGGCGGACGGCCCCGTGTGTAAAGCAGCAACAACTGTCGAGCGCCGGTATCCCTACCGGCTCTCCTCATAACCAGAGAGGAACCTCTATGCTGGATATCCTGATCACGAACGGTTGGGTCATCGATGGCACAGGAAACCCCGGTTTCCCCGCCGATGTGGCGATCGAGGGGGGGCGTATCGTCGACATGGGGCGCTTGAGCGGTGCCAGTGCGACCCGGGTGATCGATGCGCAGGGCAAGGTCGTCTGCCCTGGCTTTGTGGATTGTCACTCGCACAGTGACCGCTCCATTCTCTCCAATCGCCAGGCTTTGAGCAGCCTGTACCAGGGCGTCACCAGCGAGATCGTGGGCTGCTGTGGCATCGGCATCGCCCCCATCAGCGAGATCAACCGCCAGGAGATGGAACAAGGCCAGTGCGACCTCTGCCCTCCCGATTGGTCCAGCGTAGGCGAGTTCCTGGACCGCATGGCCGAGGGCATGGCCATCAACATCGGGCACCAGGTGGGCCACAATGCGGTTCGCAGGGCGGCTATGGCCGGGCCCGTGGATCGCGCGCCCACGCCGGAAGAGATGCGGCGCATGGAAAGCCTGGTTGCCGAGGCGCTCGACGCCGGGGCGATCGGGCTATCCTTCGGGCTGGAGTTCATGCCTGGGCGCGCCGCTGGCCATGACGAGCTGGCTCGTCTAACGGCCATCGCCGCGGGCCGCCGGCGCATGACCAGCTGGCATGTGCGCAATCGCGACCGCCGCTTCGAGGAGGCTGTAGACGAGGCGTTGGCCGTCACGCGAGAAGCCGGGGCCGGCCTGCAGCTCTCGCACCTCAGCGCCAAGCTGGGCAGCTCGCCCCGCGCCTGGAATCGTTGCATGGAAGCGGTGTACCTGGCTCGCGCGCAGGGCCAGGACGTGCAGTGCGATATGATCCCCTACACCGTGGGCCCGGGTGCGCTCTCGGCCATCCTGCCTAACTGGGCTACCCAGGGGACCCCCCAAGAGGTGCAAGCACGCCTGCGCGACCCACAGGTGCGCCAGCGCCTGGTCGCCGAATCGGACCGCTACTGGCTCCTCTTCTACTATCGCGAGTGGGACAAGCTGACGTTGGCCCGTTCGCGTGCGCACCCCGAGTGGGTTGGCCTGACCCTGCGCGAGATCGGCGAGGCTGCTGGCAAAGACCCCTTTGACTGTGTTTACGACCTCCTGGCCGACGAGGGTGAAGGACTCAACGTGGGGGTCAATGGCGTGCTCTTTTCGGAGGGGGATATCATCGAATGGCTGAGCGATCCCCTCTTTTCCATCGCCTCCGACGGCATGACCCTGCCTCTAGAGGGTCCAGCCGCTCGCCTGGGGAACCATCCCAGTTGTTACGGTTGGACCCCGCGGGTCATCCAGAACTATGTGCGCGAATTGCGCACGTTGCGCTTGGAGGAAGCGATTCGCAAGATGACGTCCCAGCCCGCGTCGCGCTATGTGACGGATCGAGGCATCCTGCGCGTGGGCATGATGGCCGACGTCATCGTCTTTGATGTGGCGCGTTTGCGTACGCGTGCTACTTATCTCCACCCCCAGGTGTACGCCGAGGGGATGGAATACGTGGTGGTCAACGGGCGCCTGGCTCTCGACCAGGGCGGGCCCACGGGGGTGCTGGCTGGGCGCGTCCTGGGCCGCTAATCTGGGTTATTCGTAGTACCCGTTCGTAGTTCCGCCGTCAGGCGGGTCTCGGGTACTCAATGCGAAGGACGCCCTGATGGGCGCACTACAAACGGGTTCGCCGAACACTAACATTGGAGGTCGCATCAATATGCGTGTCGATCTGGAAGGCAAGGTGGCCCTGGTCACGGGCGGGGCCAACGGCATCGGGCGGGCTATCGTGCAGGCGCTGGCCGACAATGGCGCCCAGGTAGTGATCGTCGACATCGAGGCCAAGTCCGCTCAGAATGCGGCGGAGAAGGTTGCCGCCGGGGGCGGCTCTTGCATGGCGCTGGCGGGTGACGTGGCGGATCGGGCAGCCATGGAGGGTGTGGTGGCGGAGGTGATGAAGCGTTTCGGCCACCTGGATATCCTGATCAACGACGCGGGTATCAATACCAAACGCGACCGCGTGCCCATCCACCAGTACGCCGTAGAGGACTGGGAGGCCATCCTGCGCGTGGACCTCACCGGCGTGTTTATCACCAGCCGCGCCGCGATCCCTGCCCTGCTGCAGAGCGGCGGCGGACGCATTGTGAACATCAGCTCCATCGCCGGGCTCGTGCCGCTGCGCCTGCAGAGCGCCTATGTGGCCGCCAAGGCGGGCGTGGCCAACCTTACCCGTTCCATGGCCCTGGAGCTGGGAGGGCAAGGTATCCTGGTGAACGCCGTGGCCCCTGGCTCCACCCTCACCCGCGGCACCGAGGCGCTCTTTTACGGCAAAGATGGCGCTTACACCGCCAACGCGACCAGCCTCCTCTCGCACATCCCGCTGGGCCGTCCGGGGCGCACGGATGAGATCGCCGCTGCGGTCCTCTTTCTGGTTTCGCCCGAGGCCAGCTATATCACGGGCGTCATCCTTCCTGTCGACGGTGGGTGGCTCGCCGGTTATACGCGGGATTGGTAGTAGAAAGGCCAAGGATGCTGCCGAAAGAGATCGTGCAGAGGGCCATCGAGCGGTGCGATCCGCCGCGCTTGGCCATCAACTACTGCAATCGAGACTGGGAGTTCTCCGACACCTTCCCTCTGGGTATGAGGCCGGCGGCGGGTTTCGAGCCCTCTGAGGCGGGGATGACCGAGTGGGGCTATGTGTGGCACAAGCTGGACGAGACGATGGGCCAGCCCAAGGTGCATCCCCTGAGAGACTGGGGCCGGATACAGGACTATGTGCCGCCCGACCCCTACGCCCCCGGGCGCCTGGAGCACCTCCCCGAGGCCATCGCCACACACCAGGATCGTTTTCTCAAATTCGGCCTGGGCATCACGGGGTTCAACATCGTCACCTTTTTGCGCGGGTTCGAGGATTTCCTCATGGATCTCTACCTGGACCGCTCTCGCGTCGAGCAGTTATTGGACCTGGTCTGGGATTTCGAGAACGGGATCATCGAGCAGATGGCTGTCTATCCCGCAGACGCCGTAGCCTTTGGCGATGATTGGGGCACACAAAAGGGGCTGATGATCGCTCCCACCCTGTGGCGCGAGGTGTTCAAGCCGCGCTATGTCGACCAGTTCGCCCGCGTTCATCGCCAGGGGAAAAAGGTGTGGTTCCACACCTGCGGCGATGTGCACGCCATTATCGGCGATCTGATCGAGGCGGGGGTAGACGTGCTGGAGCTGCTGCAGCCCGATATTTTCGGCGTGGAGCAACTCGCCGCCGAGTTCGGAGGACAGGTGTGCTTTTGCTGCGCCGTGGACCACCAGCGACGGGCCATCTCGGGGACGCGCGAGGAGATCCACGCCTATGCCCGGTTGCTGGTGGAGCAGTTGGGCACCTATCACGGCGGGTTCATCGCCTATATCGAGGACTATGCCTCGCTGGGCATGAGCGAGCAGAACTACAAATGGATTAGGGAGGCCTTTCACAGCCTCAGCGGCACACCGATGTGATCCGCTCGCTCATCACTGACTAGCGTCAATCCACCAGCGCTTGATACACCATGGTGCGGAACTCGCGATGGACCGGCCCATAGGGTTGCGGCATCACCTGGGGCATAAGCAATGCCACCAGGTCCTCCCGTGGGTCGACCCAGAAATCGGTGCTGGCTGCTCCACTCCAGCCGAAACTCCCCACCGAGCCGGGCGTCTGCGCGGCGGCCAGGTCCATCAGGACGGCGAATCCCAACCCAAAGCCATAGCCGTGGAAGGTGGTGGGGGGTGCGGAGTAGGGCAAAAGCGCTGTGGGCAGGTGGTTCATGGTCATCAATTCCAGTGTCTTGCGCCCCAGCAAGCGTACTCCCTCCCACGCGCCGCCGTTGGCCAGCACCAGGGCGAAGCGCAGATAGTCGTTAGGCGTCGAAACCAGCCCTCCACCTCCCGACATCATAGGGTGGGGCCTGTCATAGCACAAGTTGAGCAGGCTGGGAATCTCCACAAAGCCACCCGCTGGCTCCGGCCCATACAAGCGGGCGAACCGGTCCTTCTTGCCCTCGGGCACGCAAAAGCCCGTGTCGGCCATGCCCAAGGGGCCAAAGATGCGCTCCTGCAAGAACACGTCGAACGGCCGGTCTGAGAGGCGCTGCACCAGGCAGCCGAGTACGTCGGTGGCGCAACTGTACTGCCAGCGTTCCCCAGGCTGGTAGGCCAGAAAGGGTACCGACGTCAGCCGCGCGAGCCACTCTTCCAATGTAGGTTCAGGGTCCATTTTCCACAGCCCCGCTTCGATATAGCGTTGATCCAGGGGGGTATCCCCCGTGCCATAGGCTAGGCCGGCGGTGTGGGTGAACAGGTCGCGGATGGTCGGCTCGTGGTCCATGTCCGTGTAGAAATCACCACGGTCGAGGAGTACCCCAGGCTCGGCAAACGCAGGAATATAGCGACTCACCGGATCAAAGAGGTTGAACCGTCCCTCCTCGTACAGCATCATCATAGCCACGCTGGTGACCGGCTTGGTCATGGAATAGATGCGCAGGATGGTGTCCAGGGCCATCGGCTGGCGAGTCGCGATGTCTCGCACGCCATAGCTCTCGGCCAAAACCACGTGGCCATGCCGGGCTACGATGACGGAAACCCCGGGGAAAACTCCCTGGTCCACGTACCCTC
>CAYQDH010000271.1:6503-7546 GCA_964416075.1 uncultured Anaerolineales bacterium
AAACGAGAGGGTGAAAAGCCGAGTGGCTCGGCCTGGGCGATGGTCAAAGACATTGCATCATCCTTCCTCGGGTCCGCCAAAGAACGGCTGGCCGGCCCAGGCGCGGAACAGGCTGGCGTAGACGGCCAGGTACTGCTCGGGCGTGGGGTTTTCCACCTCGATCTCGGAAGAGAGATACCCCTGGTACCCGTCGGCCTTGAGCAGGCCGATCAGCTCAGGATAGGGGTAGGCCCCCTGGAAGGTGTGCATGTGCACATGCCTGATCCACGGGCGCACCTGGCTATAGACGGCCGCTATGGACCCCGCCACCATGTCGCGCGGATCGCTGTTGTAGACCAGTCCCACTCGCGGGTGGTCCGCGATCTGCACCGCCGTCCGAGAAAAGTCGTAATAGTTGAACTGGCCGTGCATCTCTAGCAGCACGTCGACGCCCAGGGACTCGCCGAACTCACCCAACTCGCGCAGGCTCTCGCCCACCCAACGCACGCAATCCTCGCGACGCACGCCAGCCGGTATGTTGTTCCCAAATACACGCACGCGCTTGCACCCCACGTCGTGAGCCAGCACCACATAGCGCTTGGTGCGCTCGATGACTGCCTGGCGCTCGGCCAGGTCCGGCGACTCGAAACGGGAGCCGGTGCCCAGGCCCACCAGTTCCAGGTAGGCATCCTCGACCTTCTCGCGGATGGCCCTGCGCTCGGCGGCGCTGGTCTCGAGCTCCACACCGTGGGCGTGGCCGCCCTCCGTGCGCAACTCGATCCCGGCAAAGCCGCACTCCCGAGCTACGCGGATGATGCGATCCAGATCCCAACTCTTGGCGATGAGATAGGTCAGTAAGCAAAGCTTCACAGTGTCCTCCTTCGTTTGTAGGATCACGCGATCCGGCATGGTTCAGCGATATCAGGGCCTACTCGAGTGGGCTGAGATCCTTCGCCTCCGGCTACCCAGAACATAGGGACCTGCTCGAGCTAACGGAGATCCTTCGGTTCCCTGCTAAGAAACTGTTGCAGGCGCATCCGGCGTAAGCACAAAGCCTAGCCGTG
>CAYQDH010000272.1:0-2028 GCA_964416075.1 uncultured Anaerolineales bacterium
ATAGATAATCATGACTCTCTTCATCTAGCACGACCTCCAACGACAGTTTGGTGTTACAAGGTGCATATGACCAGCAGTCTAGCGCAGCGCCAGCAGGGTGTCAATGGGATGATCACCGCATGTGAGTTCAGGGTTGAATACTAGGCACCCCACTTGTGCGAAAAGGGTATAGCATGAATGGCAACCGCGAACGCGTCGTCTTGATCACTGGAGCTTCGTCTGGGATTGGACGGGCTTGTGCTCAGTACTTGTGCCAGCGGGGCTTTCGGGTCTATGGCACCAGCCGGCACCCGGACGCCCTAGCCTGCCCTCTGGACGGGTACCAGATGATCCCCATGGATGTCACCGACGACGACTCGATCATGAAGGGCATCGAACGGATCCTACAACAAGAAGGCCGGCTGGATGCGGTGGTCAATAATGCCGGCTGGGGCATCGTCGGCGCCGTGGAGGACACCTCCATGAGAGAAGCACGCGCTCAGTTGGAGACGAATTTCTTCGGGGTGCTGCGGGTGTGCCAGGCCGCGTTGCCAGCGATGCGGCGGCAACGCAGCGGATATCTCATTAACATCAGTTCGATCGGCAGCCTGATAGCAATACCGTTCCAGGCCATGTATAGCGCCAGCAAGTGCGCCATGGAAGGCTTGAGCGAGAGTCTCAGCATGGAGGTGCTTCCCTACGGCATCCACGTGGTGGTGATAGAGCCGGGCGACACACGCACCGCCTTCGGTCGAAACCGCCGATGGACCGAAAAGGCTCGCGCGGGGTCGCCCTACAGCGAGGAGGCGGAGCGCGCGCTGGCCGTCATGGAAAACGACGAGGCCAACGGCGCGAGACCACAAGCCATTGCCGAACTGGTTGGACGGGTGCTAGATGATCCCGCGCCCCAACTGCGCTATGTGATTGGTCCCCTACCACAAAGAGTGGCCGTCTTTTTGAAAAAGCTACTGCCATCGCGCTTCTTTGAATGGGCGCTGATGAAGTATTACCGCCTCCTAGAATAATCGATCAGCCTGTACTGCCATCGCGCTATTTGAACACTGTTACGAGATCGCCGGAATAGCGGCGGACCTTGTCAGGATCGAGCACCAAGCCCAACCCTGGCCCGGTAGGTATGGTGAGATAGCCATCATCGTCCAGCTTGGGCGGCACCACGGTCAGGTTGTCGATATATGGCGATGGCGTGAGGAACTCGACATACTTGGCATCGGGCATGGCCGCCGCTAGGTGCAGGTCGGCATAGACACCCACCACGGTGTTCCAGCCATGGGACACCATCGTGACATTATGGTCGTAGGCCATCCAGGCGATGCGACGCGCCTCAGAGAGGCCGCCCACCTTGGTACTGTCGGGCTGCACAATGTCGACGGCATGTCGCTCGATCCACGGCATGAAAGACTGCCTGCGAGTGAGCACTTCGCAGGACGAAATGGGAACTGGCGAGTGCTCTCGTAGGGTTATAAAGCCCTCGATATCGTCGGGCCGCAGGGCCTCCTCAAACCAGGTGATGTCATAGTCATAGAGCATGTGCGCAGTTTCTAGCGCCCATTTGTACTCGTTGGGCCAATACTGCCCGCTACCCCCCGCATCCACCATCAGGGCCACCTCATCGCCAACGGTCTCGCGAGCGGTGGCCACCAGAGATTCATCTCGATCTTTGCTGATTCGGCCAAAGTTGCCCCAGCCCATTTTGATGGCGCGGAAACCGTGCTCCATCAGTCCGACCAGGGTCTCGGAGAAGCTCTCGAGAGGCCAACCAAAGATAATCGACGCGTAGGGCATGACTCGCGAGCGATAGTAACCACCCAGCAGCCGGGCCACGGGCTGGCCAGCTGCCTTGCCCAGCAGGTCCCACAAGGCGATATCTATCCCGCTGATAGCGTGTGTAACGGTGCCGCCTCGTCCCTGCCAGAAGGTCATCTGATGCAGCTTCTCCGATACACGCTCGGGCTCGATGGCTGACTCGCCGATCAACTGGGGCTTGAGCAGCTTGATCGCGGCATTGACCAATGGCGTGCTGGTGTAGCA
>CAYQDH010000272.1:2038-7545 GCA_964416075.1 uncultured Anaerolineales bacterium
GACCCCCACCACACCCTCGTCACTCTCAATCTCGATCAGGGTGTGCAGGTTGTCGTCCGGCTGCGTCTCGTGCTCCCAGCCGTTGATCGGTGTATCCCCAAACAGAGGAATCGTGCGAATCTCTCGGATCTTCATGTCCCAACCTCCTACGAGTTCCCTTGCGCACTCTCATGGCCTTGCGCTCGCCATTCCTCAGCCAGGATACCCATGAGATACATATCCCAGCGGCGACCATCTCGGGCCAGGTACTGCCGAAAAGTGCCCTCATGTCGAAAGCCTAGCTTTCGGTAAACGGCCTGAGCACGCGGATTATACTCGAACACGGTCAACTGCAAGCGATATAGGTTCATCTCCGTAAAGGCGTAACGCATCGCTAACTGCATAGCCTCCGTGCCCAAGCCCTGGTCCCAGTATTCGGGACCCAAGCCAATGGAGAGGCCTGCCACGCCGTGGTTGTGCTCGATTCCCGACAGTTGAACGAGGCCCACCAACGCGTCGGTTTCGGTTAGCCGCACACCAAAAGTGATGTCGTCCGCCTTTTGCCATCCCTCGAATAGCGTGGCAACCTGTTCCTCGCTTTTAGGAACGGCGAGCGCCGAGTCATACAGACGCAAGAACTCGGCATCCTGGTACCAGGCCGTTATCTGGGGTAGATCGGCCCTACCCACGGCGCCCAAACGCACCCTTGGCCCGCGCCACAGGTTGTCGCCACAAATCATGGCCTTTTCCTCGTCCTTCTAGTGGTGGAACAATCGCGTACCGGTCAAGCTCATAACCATGCCGTATTCGTCGCACGCCGCGATCACATCGGCATCATTCACCGAGCCACCAGGCTGGGCCACATAACTCACCCCGCTGCGCGAGGCGCGATCGATGGAGTCGCGAAACGGGAAAAAGGCGTCGGAACTTAGCGCCACGCCCCTCACTTTGGCTAGCCAGGCCTGCTTCTCGGCGCGCGACAGACGCTTGGGCACATGGCGAAAGGTCTTTTCCCATGTACCCTCTTCAGCCAAGGTCAGGTCGTCCATGAAATAGAGATCGATCGCATTGTTGCGCTCTGCGCGTGGCACGCCTCGGGCGAATTCGAGATCCAATACGGCCGGGTGCTGGCGCATGAACCAGAGGTCCGACTTGCTCGCTGCCAGGCGCGTGCAGTGCACGCGTGATTGCTGGCCGGCCCCTGCCCCCGTCACCTGGCCGTTGTAGGCCAAGCATACGGAATTGGATTGCGTGTATTTGAGCGCCACCGTGGCCACGATCAGGTCGCGGATGGCCTCCTGCGACAGGTCCTTGGCGGCGGTGACTATGTTCTGGAAAATGGAGGGTCCGACGGAGATGTCATTGCGTCGCTGTTCCAGGGTAATGCCAAATACCTGGCGCTGCTCAATAGGGGGCGGCTCATACGCCGGATCGATGCGCAGGACGCGGTAGCTCCCTTCACGCTTTCGTTGGAGCATCGCCAGGGCCTGGGGCTCATACTCGGGGGCAACAACACCATCCGAGACCTCGCGCACGATGATACGCGCCGTAGGCACATCACAGGGATCGCTCAGGGCGATCCAATCGCCGAAGGAACTGAGGCGATCGGCTCCCCTGGCACGCGCATAGGCCGCAGCGATAGGCGATAGATCGAGATCCTCAACGAAGCAGACTTTTTTCTCCACATCGCTGAGCGGGGTAGCGATCGCAGCGCCTGCTGGGCTGACATGCTTGAACGACGCCGCCGCAGGCTGGCCCAACAGCCCCTTGAGCTCCCGAACCAGCTGCCAGGAGTTGAGCGCATCTAGAAGGTTGATATAGCCCGGGGTGCCGCTCAACACTTCAAAGGGCAGCGAACCTCGCTCAGAGAACACGCGCGCCGGTTTTTGGTGCGGGTTCATGCCGTACCGCAAGACTATTTCCTGGGGATTCATTGATCATCATCTCCTGTCGGTGCGGTCTCCGGTTTTCGTCCTTGCATCCAGCGATTCTCTAGGACGGAGACCCACCGTAGTATAACAAAAGCCAGTGTGCCACCCACAACCGCCAACGGATAGAGCCCCTGCGCCGCAGCCACACCTAGTGCAGCAGAGGCCCATAACGCAGCAGCAGTAGTCAGCCAATAGACTTCACCCCTCGTGCGCAGGATCAGGCCAGCGCCGATAAATCCCACGCCTTGGGCTATCGCGGCCATAGCCCTTGTCGCCTCGATGGGCTCGCCCGCGGCCTGGGCCGCCTGCCGGGCACCGAGCACGAACAGTGCTGAGGCGAGGGAGACGAGCATCTGCGTACGGAGGCCGGCCGGCTTGCCTCGTTTCTCGCGCTCCCAGCCGATCAGCCCTCCCAAGAGCGAAGCCAGAACCAGCTTGATGGCAGTCTCCAGCCAAACATTCATCTCGTCTCCCTGTTACACGACTCCATCGGCCGAGTTCATGCCCAGTCCGCGGAGGTCCGCGACGATGCCCTTTTTCTCCGCCTCGTACAGGCGCCATATGACACGTAGGCTCTGCAGACTGCTCAAGCCATCGGTGAGGGGTCTCGCACCCGTCTCGATGCAATCGATAAAGTGAGCCAACTCTCGCTCGACATGCTTGCCTGGCCCTGTCTCCAGGAGCAACTGCTCTCGGCCAGCGACATCCTCTGCCGCGCCGCGGTGAACGACCAGCCGGCCTCGAGTCACCTGAGCTTCGAGCATCGCTTGCTCGCAATGCGCGTGAAAGGAGTATCGCAATCGCGTACCGCGAGCGCCCCAGGTGCCAAAGTGATAGCCCAGAGCGCCATTGGCGAACCTAATCGCGACGTTTGAGGTGCCCTCCGCTTCCATCCAGGGAGTGCCCAGGTTCGTGCCCAAGTGGGTGCCCTCCACAGGTGCGCCCATCCAAGCCAACAGGATATCGATATAGTGGCAGCCATGGCTAAACAACTGGCCACCCCCCAGGGTCTCGACCCGGTGCATCCAACTCCCTGGCTCACCCTGGGTGTGTTGCTCGGTCCAGATGGAGAGTTGAAACGTTTCACCGTAGCGTTTGCTCTTGAGGAGCGCTTCCATTTCCTGCAGCAGGGGGTGAAACCTCATACAATAAGCAACCATCAGGGTAACGCTGTGGCGATGGGCCGCCGCAATGAGATCGAGGCACTGCGCTTCGCTGTTGGCCAGCGGCTTTTCCATGAGCACATGCTTACCGTTCTCGACCAAGTCCATGCCTACAGCATGGTGCAAGTGATGGGGCAAGGCCACGATGGCCGCATCGATGTGGTCCAGCACCTGGTGATAGTCCGTAGCTACCAGGTTGGCACCCAATTCCTTGGCCGTGGCTCGCGCACGATCCTCAACGACATCCACAGCTGCCGTTACTGTGGCCCGGCCTGCCAATTGCTGCAATGCTCTACGATGGGCCGTACCCATGTTGCCGCAACCGATCATGGCCAAACGAATCATGACGCGCTCCCCCCATTCCATCTACAGGTTGGTCCTGGCAGTCGGCTCGGAGTGGCTACATTCATCTGCATGCAAAGCACGTCCAGCCACAGACACGCTCGTAAGGGCGGGGCTAGGCCCCTAAGCTGCACCTTGGGGGTAGTGTAAGCACAGCGGGATCGGCTGTCAAGGCCAATCCCGGCAAAGAGCTCACCACGGTGGGCGGTAATGGCCTAGAGAAACAGGAAACGGTGTACCAGCTTCTGGCTCTGGTCGTCCAACGCATCGAGATTGGGAATCTCCCACCTGGCCTGGTTGACGTCGATCAGGAGCCAGCGCCCGGGCGCCACTTCACGCGCGAAATGCACCACGCTGTTGCGCATCACGAACTGCCTGGAGCCCCGGCTGGTTTCCACGGTCCAGTAGAGGAACCCGAATTCCTCTTTGATGGCCATGACGCGCTGAATAAGGGGCACGAAATAATAGAGGCCGAGCTCTGCGGCCACTGCCTTCCGGTCCTCTTCCTGCAGAGCAGGCCAGTCATCGATAATGCCAATTTCATCCTGATCTTCGGTGTTTGCGTCACGCACGGAGAGGTATGTGCTGCCTCTGGCGACCGGGAAGCAAGAGCGCAGGGCAACCCGTGGGTAATGCGTGCCATCAGCCATATCCAGAGTCAACGTGTCGCCGTTCCGGGTAAAGTGCATCTCACCCGGCTGCAGATGGACCAACTCGTAGGATTTGGGTGCCATGGATATCGTCTCCTTATACCGCCACCACGCCGTCAAGGCGAGCGAATTGTGTCTGCAGCTGCACGAGCTGATAAAAGGCGCCCTTGTTATCCATCAAGCTTTGGGGCGTGCCCTGCTCCTCCAGCTTGCCGTGGTTGAGCACCAGGATGCGATCCGCGTTATAGAGCGTGGAGAGTCGGTGGGCGATGGCGATGGTGGTACGCCCCTTGACCAAGGTGTCCAGCGCTTCCTGAATCTGCCGCTCGGTCTCGGTGTCCACCGACGACGTGGCTTCATCCAGGATCAGGATGCGTGGGTCATGGAGGATGGCACGAGCGATCGACACGCGCTGCATCTCGCCACCGGAAAGGCCAGTTCCGCCCTCACCCACGATCGTGTCATAGCCCTCGGGCAAGCGGGTGATAAAGTCGTGCGCGTTCGCCGCCTTGGCGGCGCGAATGATCTCTTCGGGGGGCGCATCGGGCTTGCCATAGGCGATGTTTTCTGCAAGGGTGCCCCTGAAGAGAAAGGGCGACTGCAACACCATACCGATCTGGCGTCGGACCTCGCTCATGGGCAAGTCGCGCACATCTGTGCCATCGATACGAATAGCACCCCCCGTCACGTCATAGAAGCGACAAAGCAGGTTGATGAGGGTTGTCTTGCCTGCACCGCTATGTCCCACGATGCCGATCATCTCGCCGGGCTCGAGCGTGAAGCTGAGGTCCTTGACCACAGGATAGTACGGATCGTAGCCAAAGCTAACATGGTCAAAGTCGATTCGCCCACCCAGTCTCTCGTGAGCTTCGGCCAGGGCCACCTGCTTCTGCGGCTCCTCGTCCAGCATCTCGAACATCCGTTGCGAAATGGTCAAGAACTGGTTGAGAGTCTGGCTGACATGGGTCAGGTTGGAGAGCGGTCCATAGAACATCCCCAGGTAGCTCAGGAAAGCCATGAGCGTTCCGAGCGTAATGCGCTCGGCCAGCACGGACTCGCCACCGGCATACCAGATGAGCAACCCACCCGCACTGAAAGCAAACGAGATGAGCGGATAGAATTTGCTCCAAGCCAGGTCCACCTGCAACCGCGAGTTCAGAACGCTGTCGTTGCGGTTCTTGTATCGAGCCTGCTCCTGATCCTCTTGGGCGAAAGCCTTGACCACCCGAACCCCTGATAGAAATGTATTGAGCATAGCATTCAGTCGCCAACGCGCGATCCAAAAGCGCTCAAAATGGGGCCTCATGTAGCGGTAGTAGAGCACTGCCGCAGTGACCACCAGGGGAGTTGGGATCAACACGTACAGCCCCAGGGAAGGGGACATGCTGAACAACACTGTACCAATCCCTAGAACAAGCATGATGTTCAGCGTGAAGCCGGTC
>CAYQDH010000273.1:0-1826 GCA_964416075.1 uncultured Anaerolineales bacterium
GGTACGACGTGTGGTAGCGTTCATCAAACCGGGCCTTATGGCCGACGCTGTGGCCCACATCAAGTCTGCCCCGCCCCAGGAGGGCGTCAGCATGCGGGTGCTGCGGCCCGTCACGGGCGAGCAGGCGGGGTTCACGCTGATCGTCGAGTTGTCGTTCGAGGATCTGGACGCGCATTACGCCTCCTGGGCGGACCCCCAGCCTGCGGGTGACTGGACGCGACGCTGGATCGAGCTCAGCGAGAACCGTGGCAGGGAGGAGCTCTACGAGGTGGTGCACGAGGTGCCGAGCGAGGGCGCGCCTGGCCGCTGGCTGGACCGCCGGGTGCGCTGGGTCAAGGGCAAGCAACGGGACAACGCCATCGCCCTGTGGCGTCGCATCCCGCCGGTATGCTGGGAAGGGTACTCCTTCCGCGTGCTGATTCCCTATGCCGGCGAGAGGGCCAACAACATCGTGGTCGCCGAGTGGACAGCCAGCAGCGTGCCCGGCATGCTCGAACCCTACTATGCGATGCGCGCCACACCGGAGGGCACCACGTGGGCCGCCAGTATCTGGGCCATGGAGACGCAGGAGCCGACGATAGAGCTCTACCGCATCGTGGCGTAGGGCATGGTGCCACTACGTCTGGGCGAACGGTCCTTGGGTCGAGACCCAAGGTTGATAGTCCAAGTGCGTTGAAACGCACTATATTGCGTTCTTAACGTGATTTATCACGTTTTGTCTATCAACCTCGAATTCATTCGAGGAACGACGGCGCGGAGCGGCGCCCACCGACCCCATCCCTGCCCACGACCGTGGGCAGGGATGGGGTTACGCAGCGTTGCCATCGTCGTGGCCGCGTTGCCTAGAGTGCGACGAAAGGAGGCCCCAATGCCGAACTACAAGGAATCATATGTACACCTTGCCGATGGGCGGCCCATCTATTGTACCGAGGAGGGAGCAGGACCGCCACTTGTATTCATACATGGGGGTGCAGGCAGCGCCGAGGTCGGTCGGAAGCTGTTCGCGGTACTGCAGGATCGATTCCACTGCATTGCTCTGGACCGGGTCGGCTACCATCGCAGTGGTGCGCTGGACCGGGTTACGACGCTCGAAGAGCAGGTGGAGGCCATTGCCGTGGTCCACAGCGCCTGCACCCCGGACCCAGCCTGGCTCTTGTCCCACTCCTCAGGCGGCAATTTCGCCATTGCCTATGCCGTTGCGCACCCTCAGCGTGTGCGCGGCATGGTGCTCGTGGAACCTCCGCTGTTTGCCGTGTTTCCGGCAGAGAACCGGCCTCCGGGTGTCGTGGCCATGATGGAGGAGATCGTGCCACACTTGGTTGCTGGACGTATCGAGGAGGGCGTAAAGGCGTTCTTCCGCATCCACAATCCGGGGATGACCCCGGAAGCCCTGGCCGCTCAGTTGTCCCCGGAGCGCCGGCCAGCCTGGGAGGCCTTCGCCAAAGACCAGCTTCTAGTGGTCAGCTGGGCCCCGACACCTGCGGAATGGGCGCGGCTCACCCAGCCGACATTGATCATTCAGGCCGATCAAACCGCGGCGTCGTGGTACCGGGAGATTGGCGCCAAGATCATGGAACTGTTGCCAAACGGCGAGACGACAACGATAAGGGGCTATGATCACGGCGCGATCTGGAGTGCGCCGGACGTCGTGGCGCAGAGGACCATCGATTTCATCGACCGTGTTGAGGGGGCGTAGCGGTCGAAGCGCCGGCATGATGTGCGTTGAGCAGTCGTAGTGGTCGAAGCGCCGGCATGATGTGCGTTGAGCGGTCGTAGTGGTCGAAGCGCCGGCATGGTGTGCGTTGAGTGGTCGTGGTGGTCGAAGC
>CAYQDH010000273.1:1926-7537 GCA_964416075.1 uncultured Anaerolineales bacterium
TTATTGTCATTTTGTAAAGCCAGTTGGGAGTGTAGGGCCGAAGGATTGGCCGGCGTGACCCGCTCTGGCACTCGCGCGCAAAATGCCAATCCTTCGGCCATTCTCCCCGTGCTCTATTATTGCGAGAAATCCATGGCGCTGCGTGCCATGTGGGACCGAATGACGTCCCGGTAGCCGCGATTTCCTTGTACCGCGCTCTTCCGAGCGTCATGAGCAGCCCCGTAGCGCAAGTTTTTCCTAACTTGCGGCCTAGGTCATGAGCAGGAGCGTTGTTTGCGACGAAGCAATCTCTCCTCGAAATGGCGAGACTGCTTCTCTACACTCGCAGTGACGAGTTGGTTGTAGCCGCGATATCGCTATCGCGCTAACACGCATAGAAGGACGCACAAAATGGCAGACACGCTTCGAGTTGGGATCATCGGCATGGGACTGATCGCCGCCCTCGGCCATGTGCCGCAGTTGCGCGCCACCGGCCGGGTGGAGATCGTCGCCGCCTGCCGCCGCGATCCCACCAAGTTGGCGATGGCCAGCGACGCGCTCGGAATCCCGCAGACCTACACCGACTGGCGAGAGATGCTGGGTCGGGCGCCCCTCGACGCCGTGGTGCTGACCACCCCCGTTCACTTGCACACAGAGCCTACGATAGCGGCTCTGGAACGCGGCCTCCACGTCCTGGTGGAAAAGCCGATGGCCCTTGCGAGCCGAGACGCCCAGGCCATGGTCGATGCCTCCGAACCATCCTGTCCACCCGTCACTCACCAACCCGCGCTTCGCCCAAGGGTTAACCACGGGTGGCAGTAATCGCCGGCGGCCGATCTCCGCATGTTGCGCCGCGTGCGAGACTCTGCTACAATATGTATAGCATACCCGTGGAGAGAACGGATGCCCAGAGATCAGATCCTGGCCAGGGTTCTACGAGGTCTCTCTGATGCGAATATCTCCTTTGCCGAGTTGTGTCGCTTGCTACGCAGCCTGGGTTTCAGCGAGCGCATACGCGGCAGCCATCATATCTTCACGAAGGACGATGTAGCAGAGATCCTTAATCTTCAGCCAAAAGGCGCAAACGCCAAACCGTACCAGGTCAAACAGGTGCGCCAAGTCATCCTCAAGTACAGGTTAGGGGATACCCGAGATGATCCGCTATGAAGTCATAATCTACTGGAGCGACGAAGACGAGGCCTTTATCGCCGAGGTACCCGAATTGCCCGGCTGCATGGCCGATGGGGCAACCTATCAGCAAGCCCTGGCCAACCTCGAGACCATCATCCAGGAATGGATCGAGACGGCGCAGGAACTGGGTCGCCCCATCCCCGAGCCCAAAGGGCGCTTGGTTTTCGCATAGAGCGGAAGCTGCACTCTACGCTCTCATCGCGGCGCACGACCATCCGCCGGGATACCGCTAGCCAGTCTTCGGCCCGCGGCCTCGGCCCGGGACACCTCTACACCGGCGTCACAAAGATATCGTCCCCCACCATCCCCGCATAGGCCCCTGCCTTGACCAGCCCCGCCGCTCCCGGATGCACGATCAGCCACTTGTTGATGGCAAAGAGCAGCTTGTTCTCCCCAACCTTGTCCACGCTGAAGGTCAGGTCCTCGTTCGTTCCCCGGGGCAGGTAGACCAGTGTGGCAAAGCTGCCTCCCTGGTGGGCGTGGATCGGCGCAAAGTGCAGGTTCCAGGTGGAAAGCTCCACCACGCTCCCCGCCGGCGCGTAAAAGGCCGCCACCTTGCGGGTATCGTAGCGAATCTCCTCGCCCCACACAATATCCTGCACATGCCCCACCAGCAGGATCGCGTCGGTGATGCACACGTCGATCTCGGCGCCCTTGTGGTATTCCAGTCCCGCCATCTGCACGTTCTTGCCGTAGCACCACCCTACCTGCGTGGGCATCCCGCCATACACCTCCTGGATGATGGCCGTGTTTAGGGCGGAGGGCTCCTCCAGCGCGGGCACCGACGCTTCGTAGACCACGCCATCCGCCTGGGGCAAGAGCGCCTTGGCCCGCGCGATCATCTCCGTCGCGTCATAGCGCGTGTGGCACACTCCGTAGCGCTGGAACGCCGGATCGTCCACGGACAGTATGTTGAGGGTTGGGTTCGCCGCCTGCAGTTTTCGCAACGTGTCGTTCATGGTTTCACTCCTGATGCTTGTCCACGATCCCGTGGACACGGGATGGCGCCTATCTTACCGCACCGTCGGCGAGATCGCAAGGCAGGGCTTTGTCATTGTTGCGATTCCGTCATCCTGAACGAAGTGAAGGATCCCGCCCCTGGGGCAAAACGCTGCTGTGCGTCGCCGCGAGGAGGATGCGCATCGAACCATTCACACACCGAGACCTTGGCGTCCTTTGCGCCTTTGCGGTTCTTCAAGTAGCCATTCTGCCTCGTCTTCCGCTAGCCCAACCAACGGTAGGGTCCGGTATCCACGCCGCGCTCGCGGGCCGTCGCGCCCAGGTCGGCCAGTTCGGCGCGGTTCAGGGGGATCCCCTCTCTCAGGTACGCCGCACGGCGTTGCGCCTCGATCTCTCCTGGCACATACACCTGCTCCACCCCCGGCGCCCGGCGGCAGGCATGGATCTGGCGGATCACGCCATCCACCCGCGCCTTGAAACGGTCCAGCTCCTCAAAGGCGCTGATGCGCAGGGCCATGCAGAAATGGCCATCCTGCCCGGGCCTGGGGCCGTGCTCCATGTCGCCCAGCTCGGTGCCGTAGGCCGCGCCGGAAAGGAGCGAGGAGAGGATGCCCATGATCATGGCCAGGCCGACCCCTTTGAACCCGCCGATGGGCATGAGCAACCCCTCGATCGCTGCGGCGGGGTCGGTCGTCGGCCTCCCCTCCCCATCCAACGCCCACCCCTCTGGCAGCGTGAGCCCTTTCTGCTTGTAGATGCGCAGCTTGCCGTGGGAGGACCCCGAAAATGCCGCATCGTAGACGATCGGCTGCTCCTCGCCCGCCGGGATGGCGTACGAGACTGGGTTGATCCCCACGATCCGTTCGCTGCCGCCCCAGGGGGCCATGGTGGGCAGGGCGTTGGTGGTGGCCATGCCGATCATCTCCGAGGCCAGGGCCTGTCGGGCATAATAGGCCATCGCGCCGCAGTGATTGCTGCCCCGGATGGTCGCCACCGCCACGCCGGTCGTCTCCGCTCGCTCGATGGCCCGTTGCATGGCGTAATGCGCGCCGAGCTGGCCCATGCTGTTGTCGCCATCGACCACCAGGCAGGCGCCCTCATCGCGCAGCACGTGCGGCTGGCCGCGCGGGTTCACGCCATCGCGGGTCAGCTTTTTCACATACTCGGGCACCCGCAGCACGCCGTGCGAGTGTGTGCCCGCCAGGTCGGCCTCCACCAACGAATCCGCCAACAGCTTGGCGTCGTCCTCTCCCATGCCGCATGAACCCAGGATCTCCCCCACGAGGCGCAGCAGCTCCCCCGCTGGCGCTCGCTGCTCCGTTTTGTGCGCCCTGTTTTCCATCTTACCCTCGTTTCCCTGCGTGCGCCTTGCGCCACCTTATTGCACAAAGCGCTTGCGCAAACCGCATGCTACAATAAGATCAGGGGCTTTGTATGGCTTTGCCCCTTCCAGCTTAGGCAATGGACTCTATACCTGTGACCACCAACCCGACAACCCAACGATCAAGCCCGCCGCTCCGCTCCCCGGGCCGTGGGGCTCTTCGGTTCGCTGCGCACCGCGGTCCGCTCTTTCCTCCGCAGGCCCCGCCCTCCGCATGCATTCTACCAAACGAACCCAATTTCGCTCCCCGGACCGCGGGGCTCCAGGCCCGCTCTTCGCCCTCCGCAAGCATTTTACCAAACGAACCCAATTGCGCTCCCCGGACCGCGGGGCTCCAGGCCCGCTCTTCGCCCCCCGCAAGCATTTTACCAAACGAACCCAATTTCGCGCGGCATTCTAGCCCACTTGCGGGCGGAACGCGAGCGCTTTCGTTGTCTCCTCCATTCGACAAGACCGGGCAGCGAGATATAATGGTGGAACAGTTTTCCGAACGGCGCACCTCCCCAACACGAGGCGCGCCCCCTCACTCTTCACCCATACCACTACGAACGACAGGAAGCACCATGCCTGATGTGACCATTCGTCTCCTCGATCTCGATCGCGATGCGGAGCGCATCGCCGACATGTGGAATGCCAGCAATTCGCAATGGCCCGCCACCTGGACGCGTGGCGCGATTTACACCGGGCCTATCATCCGCGAGCAGCACCGGGAGAACCGCTACGCCGCCCTCTACGTGGCGGAGGTCGACGGCCTGATCGCCGGCTATTGCAGCTTTATGGAGGGTGGCTTCGGGGCCAACGAAGGGGAGGGGTATCTCGCGGTCCTCAACGTGCGCCCCGAATACCAGGGGCTGAGCATCGGTCGCCGCCTGATCCAGGCCACCATTGCCTATTCCGTCGAACACGGTTGGCGGCGGCAGACTCTGGGCACCTGGTCCGCGAATTTCAAGGCGGTGCCCACCTACAAAAAGACGGGCCACTTTTGGACCCCCGACACCTCGGTGCTCATGCAGAACTATATCCCCGGCGCGCTACAGATGCCGCTGGCGCGGCCCTTTTTCGAGCGCCACGATTGGTACGCTTCCTATCTCCCCGTGCTCACCCAGGCGGAGGACGACCAGCGCTGGGAGGGACTCAAGGTCTTCCGGCAGCATTGGGAGGCCGGTGGCGATCTGTTGACCATCTGGATCGACCGCGAAGCCCGGGCGCCGGTGGCCGTCGAGACGAACGACCTGTTCGTCGCCGCCATTCCTGACCAGGCCGAGCCCCTGGCGGGCACCACGGTATCCATGCGTTGGCGGGTGGCCAATCGCCGCTCGCAGCCGTTACGGGTCACTCTGTACGCCTCGGGCGATGCCGGCCTGGCCATCGATCACCGCGATGCTTTCCTGGTTCCGGCCGGCGAAGCGGTCGAGCGCACGGGCCTAGTGCATGTGGCGGAGGATGCCCCCCGTGCCATGGCCGATGGCACGGCTCCGGCCGTGCGCACCATCCTGCGGTTGGACGATGGCGCATCACCGGCGCAGGAGGTCGAGCTATCCTCGGGCCTGCGCGCTCGCGTACCCTTGTCCCTGGATACCCATCCCACCCAGGTTGCGCTCTGTCCCGGCCGCGTGGCCAGCCTCGATCTGCAACTGCACAGCGCCCTCGACGAGCCAGTGCGGGCCACGGTGCTCCTGACCGCACCTCCCGGGTTGAGGGTCGAGCGGGCGCCGCAGCCCCTGGAGATCGCGCCGCGCGGCCATGTTAGCCTGCCCATCGCCCTCAGGGCCGATGCGCAAGCCTTCTACCGGCTGCCTATCACGGTGCAGTGGTCCAATTCTGGCGGCGAGCATACGCTTCAGGAGACGCTTCCACTGCCCAGCCTGGCGCCTGGGGGCCTATTGGCTTACCAGGACGGTGACACGGTGACCCTGGAAACAGAGAGCCTGCGCGTGGTGGCTCATGCCCTGGAGGGGTTGGTCACCGTGGAGGACAAGAGATTGCGGTCGACCGTCATGAGCCTGGTTCCCATGCTGGGCGTTCCGTTCTTCCCCTCCGAGCTCTCCAAGGTTCATTTCGAGCTCAGCCTGCAACAGCGGGATAGCTGCGCCATCGTGC
>CAYQDH010000274.1:0-7220 GCA_964416075.1 uncultured Anaerolineales bacterium
CAGCGCAGGCGTCGCGGTCGCCGCCGCAGCGCTGACTGTTGGCGTGATCTCTTGGGCCATCGTCGAAACTTGGGTGACGCTACCGTAGCCGCGATCTCCAGATCGCGCTCCTGCGTCATCAGCGGCGGGGGTGGCTGCTATCGTAGGCGAAGGAGACGCTCGCCAGCCGCGCACCCAGGATGCGATCTCGGCCCAATCGCGCTCCTGGGGCATCCACTCGACCAGCTCGGAGGGCTGCTCGGGCATCGCCAGGGGCGCCCCGGCCAGCAGATCCCGGGCGCGCAGGCCATAGTACCCCCTGGGGAGCGCCTCTTCCACCTGCTCCCAGTATTGCCGCGCTCGCGTCTCATCCTGGCTTTTCCGGGAGGCCAATCCCAACCAGAACAGCCGTCGCGCGTGGCCCTGGCCATCGAGGCCAGCTTGTGGCATCGCCTCCCACGTCTCGAGCGCCATCGCTTCGTCGCCCAGGGCGTAGGCCGCCAGTCCAACGCGGAAACGCGCCTCGGGGACGCGGCTATCTCCGGGATACTCGGCCACCAGGCGGCGATAGTACCGGGCCGCCTCGCTCCAATTCCCCTCGCGTTCCTGATACACCGCCGCCAGCCATAGCGACTCGGGGGCTCGCGCATGCTCGGGGTAGAGGCGCGCCATCTCGTGGTAGAACCCTGAAGGGTCACCCCCGTGGTCTTTGGCCGCTTGCGCCTTGGCTATCCATGCTTCGGGCGCCAGGGGATGCGTGGGGAAATCCTCGATGACCACATCGAACGAGGCAAAGGCCGCCTCATACTGGTCCGTCTGTTGGTAGCAGAGGCCCAGCGTATAATAAGCTTGGGCCTCTTTGCCCGCGGCGGTCAGATGGCGCTGCAGGGCCACGATGGCCGCGTCGTACTCGCGCGCCGCATACAGGATCTCGGCGCGCGCCGGGTCGCTCGCGTCGGCTCGGCCCAGCTCGTCGAGCGCCATAAGAGCGACGTAGGCCGCGTAGGTGGTGGGCCTCGCGCAACGTCTCGCCCATCTTGAACTGCACGAGCGCGCGGTAGGGAGCGTTGACGGCGAAGCCGAGGATCTCCTCGTACGTGGCCAGGGCGTCGTCCGTGGCCTGCGCTCGGCGTTGCGCCATGGCCAGCTCCTCCAATACCTCGGCGCGCCGTGAGGTGGGTGCCGCGGGCTGGTCCATGGCGCGCAGCAGCTCCATGGCCTGGGCGTCCTCGCCGAGGGCCACATGTGCTTTGGCGATGCGCCATTGCACGTCGAGCGCTGCCGAGTCGTCCAGCGCCAGGGCGCGTTGGTAGGCCTCGATGGCTCCCCGCCAATCCCCGCTCTCCTCGCGCGTTACCGCAACAAGGGCGAGCACGCGGCCCAAGCTCTCCGGCTCGCTCGTCTCGGTGGCCAGCCGATCGAGCAGGGCCAGCGCATCGTCGCGTCGCTCCTCCTCGAGGTAGGCTGTTGCCAAGGCCAGGCCCGCCTCCGGCCGCTCTGCGGGGGCGGCCCGTCGAATAGCCTCCTCCCACAGGGGTATGGCCGCGCCATAGTCGCCATCGACGCTGGCCCGCTGCGCTAGGGGCCATAATACCTCGAGCGCCATGGTGGGCGTGGCGGTGGGGGTGGTCGTGGGGGTGGGTGCGGCACTGGGAGAGGCGGGCGGCAAGGTGCTGGGCGCCGCTGCGGCGCGCGCCACTGCAGCATTGGGTGCTAGCGTGCTGGCGGCCCCCGCCGTCGAGATGCTCGGGACGGCTGACACCGCGCTGCCCTGGGGCAGAGGTGGCGCTGTAGCGCTGAGCGGCGTCTTGGATGGCGCCATCTGAGGCGCCGAGGTATGAGGCGCACCCTGGCATCCCAAGATCAGCCCACCCAGGAGTATCAAGCCCGCAACAGCAAGGCGCAAGCGAACGTGTGCCTCGCGCTGAATCGACCAGCGGCATCTTGGCCAGCCTCGCGCCGAGAGCCGCGTTATCTTGTCTCTAACCAATCTCTTTTTTCCCCCGACCGAATGCTACCCGCCTCGAGCCACCGCCCTTGGAACTCGCTCACCGAACGCGAGCGTGGCAGGCGTGCTACGTCCGGTCACGCGAACAGGCCACGCAAGAGGGTCAGATCCTCGATCGTCTCATGCAGGTCGTCGCTCCTGGGCGTCTCCAATAGCATGGGGAGGTCAGCCAGCCGCGGGTCATTGAGCAATCGGCGAAAAGTCTCCACGCCCACAAATCCTTTGCCGATCTGCGCATGGCGGTCGACATGGGTCCCCACGTCCTTGAGCGAATCGTTCAGGTGCACGGCGTGCAGCCTGTCGCGCCCAATGACGGCATCGAAATGCGCCCACATCGCTTCATAGGTCTCCGGCTGGCGGTATTCGTACCCCGAAGCCAGGATGTGCGCCGTATCCAGGCACACACCCAGGCGCTCCGGGGCGCTGGAATGCTCGATCAGCCAGGCCAGGTGCTCGAAATGGTTGCCCAGCACGGTGCCTTGCCCGGCGGTGGTCTCCAGCAGGATGCGCACATCCGTGGGCTCGGCTTCTGTCGCTGGCGTCGCGGCCAACGCCTGGTCAAGCGCGCGGCAGACGGTGCTCAGCCCCGCTTCCTCGCCCGCCCCCATATGCGCGCCGGGATGCAAAACGTAATCCTGCACGCCCAGCTGCTGGCAACGGCGCATCTCTATGACCAATGCGCCCAGCGATTTGTTCCACAATGCGGCGTCCGGGCTGCCCAGGTTGATCAGGTAGGAGCTGTGCGCCACCACGGCATGCAGCCCCGTCTCCCGGCGCACCGCCACGAACTCGGCGATCTCTTCCGGCGTGAGGTCCTTGCTGCTCCAGCGGTTGGCGCTGCGCGTGAACATCTGGATGGCATCACAATCGATCTCGCGCCCTGCACGCAGGGCATTGGCGCAGCCGCCAGCGATGGACATATGAGCGCCCAACCACGGCCTGGTCATGGCTCATCACCTCGTTCAAGGTTTTACGCGCAGGTTGTCGCAACAACCTGCCTGGGAATGAGTGTAGGAAAGGAGGGAGGAGTTGTCAAACGCGTTTTCAGAAAAGGATCCCGGCCAGTTTGATCGCCACAATCAGCGCCGCTGCTAGAACCACCAGGCTGAAATAACGCTGTAGCACTTGAGCCCTCAAACGAATGCACAGGCTGGCGCCGAACTGCACCCCTATGGTGCCGCCCACCAGCAGGGGGATGGCCAGGGCCAGGTCGGTGTTTCCCAGGCGTGCATGGGTGATGGTGGCCAAAAAGGATGTCAGCCACACCATGGCCAGGCTGGTGGCTGAGACAGAGTGCATGGGCATCCCTACCAGGTAGAGCAACGCGGGCACCAGGATCACTCCCCCGCCGATCCCCAACAGGCCGGTGAGAAAGCCCAACACCAGGCCCATCGTCGTCAGCGCGATGATGCTCAAGCGCCCCTGGCCCAGGGTCTGGAAAGCGGTGTAGGGCGGTAGTCTGACCTTGCTCAACCAGCCGGGGCGGTCCTCGCCGTCGGCCCCCTTGCGGCGGCTGTCGTAGATCAGGTAAAGGGTGATCGCGCTCAACAAGACCAAAAAGACGAACAAGATCACTACGTCCACCGCCGCAACGTCCTGCCCCCGGATGGTCCACTGTCCCATCCGCCCTAGCGCCGTCAATGCGTCGGCGCCCAGGCTCACCCCTACGAAATTGCCCCCAAAGAGCATGATGGCCATCTTGTAATCCGTCTTGGCCTCTTTGCGCCGGGCATAAAGCCCGGAGGTGGTCACGCCCAGGATCTGCAACGCGCCGGTGCCTACGGCGATGGGCATAGGCACCCCGAGCACGATATTGAGGATCGGGGTGATCAAGAACCCCCCACCCACCCCAAAGAGCCCGGTGAGCACCCCGATGCCCGCCCCGATGAGCAGCGCCCCCACGATCATGCCGATCATCGAGGATGCTCCGCAGAAACCTCGTTTTCTGAGCATGCATCGGTTGCCGGGTTGATCGCGGCTCCCGTTGCGTTACGCTTCTGGCGCTGGCGTAGCCAGTCGAAGAACCAGGCGGTGACCAGGCCCCAGGCCACCGGCACCACCAAGGCGATCAAGACGCGGCCCCATACTCCCATCGCTCACCCTATTCTCCCGCCGCGGCGGGTGAAGACTGCAGCACGGGCTGTGGGAACACCCGCATGGACAGAGAAAAGGGTACCGAGAGCAGGATGATCGCTGCCGCGCCCCAGCAGAGCGCCTGGTACCCCACGATGGTCAGCAGGGTCCCTGCCACCAGGGACATGGCCACTGACGTGATATGGTTGATGCTCACCCCTGCCGACAGCGTGGGCGTCAGCTCCTCGCGTGGCGCGATGCGGTTGACATAGGTTGACAGGCCGATGCTCAGCGTGACCAGCAGGTTGATGCCGATCAGGAACAGCCCCAACAGATAGGGATTGTTCATGGTGGCATAGCCCACGAAGCAGAGCGCCAGCAGCACATAGCTGGCGGAGAGCACCCAGCGCTCGCCGATGATGTCGAGATAGCGACCCAGCCGGCGGGCGAAAGCAAAGTTCACCGCTGCGCTCGCCAATAGCAGCAGGCTGATCTGCCTGGCGTCCCAGCCATAGTATTGCACCAGGACCAGGGTGCCAAAGGCATGGAACACCTGAGTGCGCGAGCCCTCGAAGAAGGTGAGCACGTAATAGAGCCAGTAGCGACGATGGATCAGCATGCGCGGCTGGGGCCCCGCCACGCTGCCCACATCCTGGGGCAGGCGAAAGAGCAGGAAGGCGGCAACGATCATAAAGACACCGCCCAGCACGTTGAAAAGGCGCAGTGGGAGCACGGGCGAGAGGATGGCCACTGCGCCCATACCTACGATGGTGGCCAGTGCTGTGACCGCGGCGAGCGATCCCATCACCTTGCCAGAGTGCTCCTTGCGCGCCAGGCCCAACGCCAGCGAGCTATTGAGCGGCATCCACACGTGAAAACCCAGGCTGCCGATCAGCGCCACGATGATCAGCGCCAGGTACGAGTTCACCAGGCCATAGAGCGCGTAGCCGATGCCCATCGTGGCCACCGCCACCGTGGCCCGGTTCTTGAGCCTCCAATGCATGATCACGGCGGCGATGAACATCAACAGCAGCCCCGGAACCTCGCGGATTCCCGCCAGCCACAGCACCTGCGAGCCGCTCAACCCCAACACCTTGACGAAAAAGTTGGTGCTGGCCGCCGAGTTGAGCCCGGTGCCAAAGCTGATGAAAAAGATCGCGATGGCCAGGGCAATGAGGTTGGGGCTCCAGATCGAGTCCGCCGGGATCACACGCTTCGCAGGCTTTTCCATGCTCATCTCCGTAACATAACAACGGTCCTGTGTCTACAACGCTCGCCACACGCTTGCTCGGGGTGGCTCGATGGGACGTGTAGAACAGGACCACATCGTCAGAATAGAGCGATTATAACCCAGCACCGATGCACCGCCAAACAGGATTTGTCCCCTTCGTGTTCGTCCCAAGCCGCCACCGGAACGGTCTGGATGTCAGGGACAAATCAATGTATACTGATGGTATGCGCTGTTTGCTGTTTGAGACGGACCCAATCAGAGTCATCAGGGAGGAACAAGTCAGAATGGGAAGGAAGCTTGGTTGTATCGCCAGTTTTGCCTCGGGCCTGGCTGTGGGTTATCTGTTGGGCCTTTTCTCTGCGCCGCAAGCCGGACGAGATACGCTCGAGGATCTTGGTGACAAGGCCATGCAGCTCAAGGGCAAGGCCGAAGAGGCCGCCGAATGGGTCAAGGAAGATGTGCTGGGTTCGCTGGCCAGCACCACGGATCTAGTCGCCGACTAGACGCGTCAACACAAAGGAGGCGGGAAATGCCCGCAGGGGTCGAAGAATCGCCGATCACGCTCAAAATCGCCTACCTGGGAGGCGGCAGCCGCGGCTGGGCGCGCATCCTGATGCAAGACCTGGCGCTGTGCCCCAGCCTATGCGGCGAGGTCTGCCTGTACGATATCGATCTCGGGGCGGCCCGCCTCAACGAGCGGCTGGGCGCCTGGATCCAGCAGCAGCCGGGCGTGGTGGCCAAGTGGCGCTACCGCGCGGTGTCCACGATCGAGGAGGCGCTCCGTGGGGCGGATTTCGTGGTCTGCTCCATCCAGCCTGGGCCCCTCTCCGCCATGGAGTCGGACCTGGGCATCCCCGCGCGCTATGGCCTGCTCTACCCCGTGGGCGATAGCACCGGCGCGCCCGGCCTGGTGCGGGGATTGCGCGCCGCGCTCGCCTACGAGGGGTTCGCCCGGCAGATCGCCGAGCACTGCCCCGAGGCCTGGATCATCAATTACACCAACCCCATGACCATCTGCACGCGCACGCTGACCAAGGTCTGTCCCCAGCTCAAGGCCTTTGGCTGCTGCCACGAGGTGTTCAGCACGCAAGACCTGCTCGCCGAGTTGGTGGAAAAGTACTGGGACGAGCCGCGCCCCGCGCGGCACGAGGTCGAGGTCAACGTCCTGGGGATCAACCATTTCACCTGGATCGATCGCGCCACCTACAAGGGGCGCGACCTGCTGGCCTTGCTCAGGGACCACATCCGGCAAGAGGGCACCATGCGCCCCTACAAGCGCGACGAAGTGCTGAGCTGGAACAGCTACTTTGCCCACGGTCACCAGGTCCAGTACACCCTGTTCCAACGCTACGGGTTGCTGCCCTGCGCTGGAGACCGGCACCTGGCCGAGTTCGTGCCCGGATTCACCGTGGACGAGGAGACCATCTACCGTTGGGGCTTCCTGCTCACGCCCATAGAATACCGTTACGCGCGCTGGGAAGAGGCGCCGGGCAATACCGAGGCGCTGATGGCCGGGCAGACTCCGTTCTCGTTGCACCACTCCAGCGAGGAAGGGGTGGAGCAGATGTGCGCCCTCCTGGGACTGGGCGACATGATGACCAACTGCAACCGCCCCAACGTGGGCCAGATCCCCAACCTGCCTGCCGAGGCGGTTGTGGAGAGCAACGCCTACTTTTCCACCGATAGCGTGCGCCCGCTGACGGCGGGGCTATTGTCGCCGGGCGTGCTCAACCTGGTGGAGCCCCACGTGCGCAACCAGGAGCTGATCGTCGAGGCGGCGCTGCGGCGCGACAAGGACCTGGCTTTCCAGGCCTTTTTCGCCGATCCCACCATCAACCTGCCGCTGGACGTGGCTTGGCGCATGTTCAACGAGATGCTGCGGGCCACTGCCGCGTATCTGCCGGGGTTCAAGCTATAGGACGGGTGACA
>CAYQDH010000274.1:7240-7526 GCA_964416075.1 uncultured Anaerolineales bacterium
GCAAAAACCCCCACTACCACATCCGGTAGTGGGGGTTTCCGTTGGACCCATGGGAGGCCCTTGGTCTGAGGCGACGGTCGGACTTGAACCGACGGTCGGGGTTTTGCAGACCCCTGCCTTAACCACTTGGCTACGTCGCCACAGAAAATAGGAGTCTGGTCCTCCAGGTGAGGGCTTGCCCAACGCTGGGATCGCTCAAACCCTTGTGCTGACCAAACTCCCTTTTCTTGGAGCGGAAGACGAGATTTGAACTCGCGACCCTCTCCTTGGCAAGGAGATGCTCTAC
>CAYQDH010000275.1:0-3418 GCA_964416075.1 uncultured Anaerolineales bacterium
GCAGTGAGCTGGTCGCCGCTGAAACGCAACACACGACTCCTACGGTCCATGACCAAGGCTTGCACCCGGCCGCCCTCTCCCAGCGTCATGGCCAGATCCACGGCCGTCGCCAACTCGGTAGCCTGCAGGTAGGTGCTGGGCTGGGTGGCGCCGGCAGCGAATCTCCAGATGCGGCTGTTATCCGCATCCAGGGCATAGAGATCATCGCCCAAGGGCTGTAGGGCCAGGTACTGAGGGTCGGTCGGCGCCCCCCGCACCGAAGAGGAGGGGATGGCCATGCGCCACTCGCCCGCCGCGGTGCGGCGATAGATGTCGCTGGATTTGTCCAACAGGACGAGCTCGCCCGTCTTATCGTCCGCCGCGGCGTAGACCAACTCCTGGATGGTATAAGGCCCTACCTTGCGCTCAGGCGGCATAGCGCTCAAGGGAACCAGGTCCCCCTCGCCCGGCAGATCAGCCAGAGGAACGACGAACAGGTCGCCCCCAGCGATAAGGTAGGCCTGGTCGCCCAGGATGACCAGGCGGATCGGCTCGGCACCCAGCGCTAGGGTGCGCACCGTGGCAGTGGCGGAGCAGGACAACACCAGCTCTCCAGAGACTATGGCGGTGGGCGATGCTGCGGAGGTACGCGTCGCTCGTGGCGTAGCATCGGGCGGGGGAATGATCAGTTCTTGCCCCAACTTGAGGCGATGCGGGTCATCGAGTGCATTAGCTTCCTGCAACGCCTCGACGCTGACGCCATAGCGCAAGGCGACCTCCAGCAGAGTCTCGCCTTCTGCCACGGCATGCACGATCGTGGGGGTGGCCTGCGCCATCGTGGGGCTCGGCGTGCTGCTGGGCAAGGGGCTCGCCATAGCCACAGCGGCGCGCGTTGGCGTCGCCTGCGGTCGGGTGGGCGTGTCGGTGGGACGCGCGACCGTTGCCGTCGCCGAAAGGACCGAAGTTGCAGCGGCCTTGGTCGGCGCAGGGGTGGCGCTGGCCGTGTTGCGCGGGGTTGCTGATGCAGCGGGGGCCTGCCCTTGTACGCAGCCTTGCAGCAGCAAGGCCAGCAGCAAGAGCCCCAGGTATGCCAGCCTCACCATTCCAGTGCGCCGTCCGGTCGTGCTCTCCAAGGGCTGTGGGGCGAACTGGCTGTGCGGCCGCCCCGATAATCTCGTCACTTTTCTCACCTGGGTTCTCCGAAAGACGATATCATAGCAAATCCTGGTGGGGGGAGGGCCATGCAGTCGGCCCGTTATCTGCAGATATCCTGCTTATCATATTCTAATGGCGTCGTCACGTTTCTTATCATGCAAAAGGGGCTCTGCCCACCTTGGGACAGAGCCCCGTCGCTCGTTTCTGGCAGTAAGCGCGGAAGAGCGGGCCTGGAGCCTCTCGCTCCAAGGCGGCGTTCTTAGGATTTGAGCCAGGCCAGAATCCTGGCCGAGACCTGCTCGTTGGTATAGCCCAGCTTTTCCGCCATCACCTTGGCGGGGGCCGAGTGGCCATAGGTATCCTGGGTGATGAATAGTGCATCGTTGCCCACTATGTCGCCCCAGCCAAAAGCGGTGCCCGCCTCGATGACCACCTTGCGCGCGCCAGCCGGGATGAGACCGCGGCGATAGCCCTCGTCCTGTTGCATATAGACCGTGCGCGAGGGCATCGAGACCACGCGCACCGCATAACCTGCCCCCTCGAGCGCGGCCTTGGCTGCCACGGCGAACTGCAGCTCGGAGCCGGTGCCGACTAGCACCACGTCCGGCGCCTTGCCGGCCGTCTCGCTAACCGTGTAGGCCCCTCGATAGAGGTCTTGCGCCGTAAAGGGCTGGTCCCGCGCGATATCGGGCACGCTCTGGCGGGTCAAGATCAACGCGGTAGGGCCATCCTGGCGCCGCAGGGCATAAGCCCAGGAGGCGGCCACCTCGGGCCCGTCGGCGGGACGCATCTCCACCATCCCCGGGATGCAGCGCAGGGCGGCGATATGCTCCACCGGCTCGTGCGTGGGACCATCCTCGCCCACAAAGACACTGTCATGGGTAAACACATAGATAACCTGCGCGCCCATAATGTTGGCCACGCGAATGGATGGCCGCATATAGTCGGAGAAGACCAGGAAGGTAGCGCCAAAGGGGATGAATCCTCCATAGAGCGCCAGGCCGTTTAGCACGGCGCCCATGCCATGCTCGCGCACGCCAAAGTGAAAGTTGCGGGCCACGGCTGCTCCGCTGCCGCCAAAGGCGCCGCGGCCCACGTCGCCCACGCCCTTGATCAGCGTCGAGGTGGAGGGGGCCAGGTCCGCCGAGCCCCCCACAAAGCCGGGGAGCAACTGGGCGATCTTTTGGATGATATCGCCACTCAGGCGGCGCGTGGCATTGGCCTTGGCCGGGAGGGCGGCCAAAAGCTGCTCTTCCAGGTCCTCCGGCAAGCTCTTGGCCAACGCTGCCTGACGCTGAATGGCCAGTTCCGGGTTGGCGGTGGCCCAAAAGGCGAGCTGCGCCTGCCAGCCCACATATTTCTTCTTGTTCTGGTTGGCACGGCGGGCAAAGAGCTCGCGGACCTCCGGGGGCACGTAAAAGGTCTCGGCGGGCCAGCCCAGCGCCTTGCGCGTGGCCGCAACTTCGTCAGCGCCCAGCGGCTCTCCGTGCGCTCCCGCGGTGTTCACCTTGTTGGGGCTGCCCTGGGCAATGTGCGTGCGCGCCACGATCAGCGTGGGGTGCTCCGTGTCGGCCTGGGCCTCCTCAATGGCGCGGGCGGCCGCTTCAGGGTCGTGCCCATCGATACGCAGTACTTGCCAGTTATAGGCCTCGAAACGCTTGCCCCGATCCTCGGTAAAGGCCAGGTCCGTGGAACCCTCGATGCTGATGCGGTTGTCATCGTAGAAATAGATGAGGTTGCCCAGCCCCAGGTGCCCAGCCAGCGAGGCCGCCTCGGAGGCCACACCCTCCATCAGGTCGCCATCGCTCACGATGCCATAGATGTAGTGATCGACGATCTTGAACTGGGCCGTGTTATAGCGTGCGGCAGCCAACTTGGCGGCGATGGCCATGCCCACGCCGTTGCCAAAGCCCTGCCCTAAGGGGCCGGTGGTGGTCTCTACGCCTGGGGTGAGGCCATATTCGGGATGCCCGGGCGTCTTGCTCTCCCACTGGCGAAAGCGCTTGAGCTCCTCCATGGGCAGGTCGAAGCCTGCCAGGTGCAACAGGGCGTAGAGCAACATGGAGCCGTGTCCGGCGGACAGGATAAAGCGGTCGCGATTGGGCCAGGCAGGATCGTCCGGGTTGTAGCGCAGGTAGCGGCTCCACAAGACGAAAGCATAGTCGGCGGCGCCCATGGGCAGGCCGGGGTGGCCCGATTGCGCCTTTTCTACGGCATCCACAGCCAGCATCTTGATGGTGTTGACGGCCAAGGTGGTCAGCTCGGGGCTGATGGGTTCAGGCAT
>CAYQDH010000275.1:3518-7474 GCA_964416075.1 uncultured Anaerolineales bacterium
TCTTGATGGTGTTGACGGCCAAGGTGGTCAGCTCGGGGCTGATGGGTTCAGGCATGTTGATTGCTCCTCTAGCGGGTTAAGAGGGCACGTTAGGTACCCAAGATAGCATCTAGTGGGCGGTATTGTACCCTCTCCCGGAAAGTGTGACAAACGGAGGGGGCACAGATGGTTTGACTCGCATCCCCCTCGCTTTGGCAGCGATCGTCCGGCGGCCCCAGTTCTCGGCCCAACCAGGCGTTCGAACAGCCACAAACGACCAAAACAGGTCTTGACAGCAGGTTCTGCGGGTGTTATGATAGGGCCAGAGCCAGTCTAGTACCTTCACCCCTCGTCGCTCAACTGGCCCTTACTCGACAGCCAACCTCGGTCTGTACCACATGTGTGTTGGTGGCTCGGCCTCCCGCTTCGGAGAGGCCGACTGTAAGAGGAGGGCAAGATGTCAAGACCTTTATCTCCCGTGTTGACTCTATCCCCACGTGTCATGCTAGTGTGCTTTCTTATCCTGGTGGTGGGCGTCACCACCAGCACGGGTCTCTCAGTGCTGGGTGACGCCGCCCTGCAAGCGTCCTGCTATGGCGAGAACATGACAGGCGGAGCGCTGGCCCTTAACACGCCCCTGACCCAGACGATCCCGCTCTCCTGCGCGCCGGCTGGCGCCACGGTTACCAACGTCCAAGTGTCCGTCGCCCTGGACCACGACTGCAGCGCTGATCTAGAGATACGGATTGAGAACGGCGCGCGCGCCAAGGTGCTTCAGACCAGCAATTGCCAGACCGGGCCAGGTGCCCCCAACGAGCTTGACTTTAGCGACCCGACCTACTTCGATGGCGATCCCGTGAACGGCAACTGGAAGCTCACTATCACGGATAGCTGCCGGCCATGCGACGGTTACCTGGCCTCTTGGTCGATTACCGTGGACTATGAGGATGCGGTGCGGCCCTCGGCCACGCCCACGGCAAAGGCGACGGCAACGGCCACCGCCACGGCACGGACGACGGCCACGGCCACCACCACAGCACGGACGACGGCCACGGCCACCACCACGGCAAGGGCGACAGCCACCGCCACCCCGGCCGGCGACGGCGTAACCTTCCCAGGCGGCGACTGGCCTTGGTATGCTCAAGGCGAGATCTCAGTGCACCCCTACCCGCCCCGCGCCGGCGAGCCGGTGCAGCTCTGCGTCGAGCTAATAAACCCCACCGCCGCAACGCAAACGGTCACGGTGCAGTTCTCGTGGGCCAACTTTGGCATCGGCATCCCCTTTGGACCCATCAACGGTTTGCGTACGGTGGCGCTGCCGCCGCACAGCACGGTCAAGGTGTGCATCACGTGGGTGCCGCCGGTCGGCGGGCACGTCTGCATCCAGGTGGAGCTATTCGCCGAGGGCTACCAGCCCCAGCGTAGCCAGCGCAACATCGACGTGGACGAGCCATTGCGCCCGGGCGAGCCGCACACGCGCGTCTTTCCGGTGGGCAACCCCACCGACCAGATGGCGACGATCACGCTGGGGATCGTGCCGCACATGGCTAACTGGGAGATAGAGCTATCCCAAGACGTCTTGCCCAACATGGCTCCCGGCGAGGTGCGCGAGGTGTCCCTGACGGTTACGCCGCCCCAGGGTGTACCGCTGCCCGAGGACGGCACGGTAATCGTGGACGTAGAGGCCTACATCGAGGGCAAGCTCATCGGCGGCTTTCGCAAGGTCTTCCGGCCGCCCATCCCCATCCATCCCTTCCAGGATCCGCCCTACGCTGAGCGCGAGATCTCGGTGTATCCCTACCCGCCCCGCGCTGGCGAGCCGGCGCAGCTCTGCGTGGAGCTGCGCAACCCCACGGCGGCAACACAAACGGTCGCGGTGCAGTTCTCGTGGGCCAACTTTGGCATCGGCATCCCCTTTGGACCCATCAACGGTTTGCGTACGGTGACGCTGCCGCCACACAGCACGGTCAAGGTGTGCATCACGTGGGTGCCGCCCGTCGGCGGGCACGTCTGCATCCAGGTGGAGCTATTCGCTGAGGGCTACCAGCCCCAGCGTAGCCAACGCAACATCGACGTGCAGCAGCGGCCCCAATGTGGCGAGACCAAGACCTTCACCTTTACGGTGCACAACGACTCGAACGAGATGGTCACGGTGGATCTGGGCATGATCGCCTTCAACGTGCCGCCTGATTGGCAGGTGACGCTCAATCCGTCCGGCAGCGTCCAGCTCGGCCCAGGCCAGAATCTCATCGTCACGGTGACGGTGCACATCCCGTGCCCGTCCCCATCGCTCGCTGCGGATCGGGCGCTTCAGACCGCCAGGCTCCAAGCCGCATCGGGCAGCGCGCCGACCATTGACGTGGAGGCGTACATCGACGGCGAGCTGGTGGGCGGGATCGAGCTGCGCTTTGGGAGTAATGAGCTACTGGAGCCTCGGCTATACCTGCCGCTAGTGTGTAAGGGATAGACTCGCTCCTCACAGCGGTGACAGTCACCTGAGCTCCAGGTGACTGTCACCCTCACAGTGTCCCCTCGTGTTTGACTGCGCTCGCTGCCCTCCGTTTATTTGCCTCGCCTTTTACATGGCGCACGTATCCCAGGCCGAAAAGGTGGTTGCAGGAACAGAGGAATTCCCTATACTGGTGGTGAGGCGGCGTTGAAATGACCATACGCAAGAGTGAAGACGAATGCCCCCTGAGAATCCATCTCGCAGCCTGCTGATCAAGCCGGTGTCGGGCGACTGTAACCTGCACTGCACCTATTGCTTTTACCACGAGCGCTCTACCGACCCCTACAGGGACGAGCGGCGCCATCGCATGTCGCCCGAGGTGCTGGACATGGTGATCGCCCAGGGTATGGCCCTGGATCGCCGGCAGGCCACCTTCGGCTGGCAGGGTGGGGAGCCCACCCTGGCCGGGCTGGACTTTTTCCGACAGGTGGTGGAGCTGCAAAAGAAGCACGGCGCCGCGGGGCAGGTGGTGAGCAACGGCCTGCAGACCAACGGCCTGCTGCTGGACCCCGAATGGGCGCGCTTCCTGCGGCAGTACAATTTCCTGCTCGGCGTGAGCCTGGATGGACCGGCCCTCTTGCACGACCACTATCGCACCACCGCCAACGGCAACCCCACGCAGCGCCGGGTGCTGGATGTGCTGCGCATGCTGGGGCAGTACGGCGTAGAGTTCAACATCCTGACGGTGGTCAATCGCCTCACCGCCGAGCGCGGGGTGGAGATCTATGATTACCTGGTCACCGAGGGGTTCGATTACTTGCAGTTCATCCCCTGTGTGGAGGTGGATCCCCAGACCGGCGAGCTGACCGATTTCTCCGTGACCCCGGAGCAGTTCGCCGATTTCCTGTGCGCGGTGTTCGACCGTTGGTACAATGGGGGCGATCCGCGCACCTCGGTGCGCGATTTCGACGCCATCCTGGCCGTTTACGCGGGACAGGAGGCGCCCATGTGCTGCTACCAGCCGCACTGCGGAAGCTATATGGTGGTGGAGTACAATGGCGACGTGTACCCCTGCGACTTTTACGTGCGCGAAGACCTTAGACTGGGGAACGTCATGGAGACGCCTTTGGAGAGGCTTTTCGCGAGCGAGGGACTGCGGCGCTTTGCCGCGGCCAAGGCCGACCCGCGGCCCGAATGCCAGGTCTGCGCCTGGTTCCCACTGTGCCAGCAGGGCTGCCCGCGCTTTGTGGGGGTGTGCGGAATCAAGTCCAATTACCTCTGTCGGGCCTACCAGCGCTTTTTCGCCCACAGTAAGGCGGGGTTTATGGCATTGCGAGAGCGGGTGCTGGCGCAGAGGGGGGCACTCACCCCCGGCCCCTCTCCCACTCGTGGGAGAGGGGAAAAAGACCGGGGCGGGCAGGAAGTTTCCGCCACGGCGCCAGGTATCGCGGGGACGGGAGCGATGCCCAAGGCGCCGGTGAGGACGGTGGGGCGCAACGACCCTTGCCCGTGTGGGTCGGGGCGCAAA
>CAYQDH010000276.1:0-7451 GCA_964416075.1 uncultured Anaerolineales bacterium
TGAGCGTTCGAGTCGCTCCGGGATCACTTGTAGCGGCGGCATGATGCCGCCGCTCTTTTCGGCTCTGACCATCCTCTCGGTGGGGCGCAACGCTTTTGTCATGGTGGAGGAGATTCGCCGCCAGTTTAGGGAGATCCCCGGACTGATCGAGGGCAAGGTCAAGCCCGATAGCGCCCGTTGTGTCGATATCGCCACCCGCGGCGCCCTGAGGGAGCTGGTCTTGCCCGGCGTGCTGGCTTTCATCGTGCCCATGGTGGTTGGCTTTATCTTTGGCAAGAGCGCCCTCGGCGGATTCCTCGGCGGGGCCATCGTGACGGGCATCGTCTTTGCCCTGTTCATGGCCAACGCGGGTGGCTTGTGGGATAACGCCAAAAAGTTCATCGAGGATGGCGCCTACGGTGGCTCGGGCTCCGAAGCCCACAAAGCGGCTGTGATTGGCGACACGGTGGGCGATCCCTTCAAGGATACCGCAGGCCCGTCGATCAACACCCTGATCACCGTGATGTCCCTGGTGGCCACCCTGTTTGGCGGCGTGATCGCCAACTTTTCCATCTTTGGCGGATGATTGAACGACGCATCGATGATGCGAGTAGCTGAGTTGCTGCGATATTCGGCTAGATAGCCAACGAGCCGCCCCGCGAGGGGCGGCTCGTTCTACTTGGGTGTCTCATTCTCAGGCCTGCGGGTGTGCACCTGCCAGCCGGCGAATTGGGCGATCTATCCTAGCCCTGGTGATAGTACACATCCCAGCCCAAATACTTGTCGAATGCCTCCGCAATGGCAGAGGCCACCTTGGTGGGATTCACCGCCACGTGATGTTCCCAGCCGTTCTCGCAGATATAGTGCAGCAGATCCTGGAAGGCCGGTACCTTGACCACGCCATACCCGCCAAAGGTATCCACGGGGTCGTCCGTAATCTCGCCCTCACCCACATAGGCGCGAATGGTGCCGTTATAGTCATCCGTGGACACGCGGCAGTAGGTGATCGGTGTGGGCTTGATCTTGCCGACCAGCGTGCCGTAGGTATTCTCCTTGCCCACGGTGCCGGCGATGATCTCCTGATAGTCCATCACCGCTTGGTTGCCAAAGATATCCTGGGGCAGGTTGCTGCAGTGGAATACCACGGCCTTATCGGGGTCTTCGCCATAGTTGTTGTTCCAGTCCATCAGGGCGCTGGGCCGGCCCGAGGCCAGCACCATGGCGTACATGCCCATCAAGCCGGTGATGTCGGCCTCACAGGCGCTGGGCATCAGCTTGTTGCTCAACATGCTCATCACCGTACACGGCACTACGCCATAGTACTCCTCCATCGAGGTCCAGCATTGCACGGCCGTGCCCACCAGTTCGTGCTCCTCGATCCATTTTTCCATCACCAGCGCGAACTTGGCCATCTTGAGCAATGCTTCCTCACTGATGCCCTCGGTTTTCAGATAGGCCTTGACCTCTCCCACCTTGGCTCGCACCTGGGGGTCCGCATCTCCCAGCCGGGCGGCCTGGCCGAATATCTCGGAGAGATCCACGCTCTCCACCGAGATGCCCGCCTCTTCCAAGAGCTTTTCGCTGTAGCGAACGGTGATGAACGCCGCGGGGCGCGCGCCCACTTGGCCAAAGCGCGCTCTGCGCATCCCCTTGACCACCCGGCAGATGGCGCCGAACCTTTGCAGATCCTGGCGGAAGCTTGGTGACTCGGGATCCACAGTGTGCAGTGTCGTTAGGGTGTAAGGGATGCCATACTGCGTGAGGTTATTGCACGCCGACATCTTGCCGCAAAAGCTGTCACGGCGAGTCTTGATCGACATTTTGTCGATCTCATCGGGAAAGGCCTGTACCAGGACCGGCACATCGAGGTTCGCCAGGCGAATGGCATCCGCGATGCCTCGTTCCTCGCCAAAGTTGGGCAGTGTCACGAGAATGCCGTCGATCTCGTCCTTGTGCGCCTTGAACAGCGCGGCGCATTTCTTCGAGTCCTCGTAGGTCACCACGGACCCGTACTTGGTTTCCTCCGGCGTAAGCGCCACGGCGTTGAAACCCTCTTCTTGTAGCACCTTGAGAATCGTCACGCGCCCAGTTCTGGCGAGTTCCGCGGGGAAAAACCCTCTGTTGCCAACGATAACGCCAAGAGTCGTCATTTCAGTCCTCCCAAGTTGTTGCCTGTACTGCCGTCATTCTTATGCCCGCATTATGCGCCGAAAACCAAGCGCTGTCCAGCCATATGCCTGACTCATCGCCGCCCTGCGGGTCCGGAACGCCAGCAATTCTCGAGTTCTCGCTCCGCGCTGCACTTGCCATGCCCAGCGCAAGCGTGTATCATCCGGTCCAGTATCTGGCCAGGCCGACCACCTGTCAGGTCTAGGCCTGGTTCGAATCTCTGTCGTGCGGCCCTAGCTGAGGCCCGCACCTCGTGAGGAGGCTTGCTGATGCCCACCGATGGTCCGGGGATTATTGTCCTGCTTGGCTCAGGCGAAACGGCAGCCAGCGCTCAGGCGGTTTACCATGCCGTGATGACGCGCTATTCATCTCCCGTGCAGGTAGCCGTTTTGGAGACGCCCGCCGGCTTTGAGCTCAACTCGGATCGTGTCGCCGGCAAGGTGGCCGATTATGTGCGCGAGCACCTGCAGAACTTTAGGCCACAAATCTCGGTCATCCCCGCGCGCCAGCGAGGCACCCCCTACAGCCCTGACGATGCATCGCTTCTTGAGCCCCTTTTGCATGCCGATGTCATCTTCTTTGGGCCCGGCAGCCCCACCTATGCCGTACGGCAGCTGAGGGGCAGCCTGGCCTGGCAGATGATTCGCGCCCGCCACAGCCTGGGGGCAGCCCTGGTGATGGCCAGCGCTGCCACGGTGGCGGTCAGCGCGCTTCTCGCCGCTTCCATAGGCCTCACCATCGTCTACGAGATCTACAAGGTCGGCGAGGATGTGCATTGGCAGCCTGGCCTAAACCTTTTCGGAGAGCACGGCCTGAACCTCGTATTCGTGCCCCATTGGGATAACAACGAGGGTGGCACAGAAGTCGATACCCGTCGTTGCTGGATGGGCGTGGAGCGCTTTCAGATCCTGCGATCTAGGTTGTCTGCAGATACGGTCATTGTGGGTATCGACGAGCACACGGCGCTGTTCATGGATTGCCGGTCCAACCTCTGCCGTGTGATGGGCCGCGGTGGGGTGACTCTCCTCCGAGGAGATACGGAGAGCCGCTGGATCGATGGGCAAGAGTTCTCGCTGCAGAGTCTTGGCACATGCCGCACGCCCCCCCTGGGCCAGGGCATTGCGCCTCCTGTGTGGTCGAGCGCGGTCCGCGCGCAAACTGCTGTGAACGCCGAGCCCACACCCTCAGCGGACGTGATGACGCTGGTTCGAGAACGCGAAGATGCCCGCGCCCGCCGAGACTGGGCCGCTGCCGACCAGCTGAGAGCGCGCATTCAGGCCCTGGGATGGCAGGTCAAAGACACGCCCGAGGGATCGCAGCTCACGCCCGCATAACCTAGCTGCCAGCAGGGCACCGTATCGACCGGAGGGCCAGTACCGGTACCAGTGGAACGACCCCAAAAGCAACGAGAGCAACGACGGCCAGTTCGCTGCGTAAGTTGGACTCGGGCGATGGGCAGCCCAGGATGCGGCTCCAGAGCGCGTCGATCGTATTCCCGACCAAACTGGCGAACATCACCAGGCGCATGTACACTATCAAGTCTTTGGCCATTTCGCTGCCATAGGTCGCCTCCAGGCGGCGAACCATGTCCTCGTCGGGGTGGCCTTTTTCCTCCGCATAGTGCTGAGCAACCACGAGGGCTGGCGCCTCGTCCGCGGTGGCATAGCTGATCTCTCCGCGCAGTAGCGAGCTGATCTCGGTGTCGGTTAGCCCCTGCTGCGCCGCATAGCGTGCCTGCGCAGAGCCCAAAAAGCGGGAGCCATTAGTACCACTGATAGCCAACATAATCTTTTCCAGGAGCGGATGACTGATGCGGGCATCGTTTCTCAGGGTTATGAGATCGTGGGGAGCGAGCCATATAGCCCGTACATCGGCTATCATCTGCTGAACATCGGTGTAGCTACGCCTGGAAAAGGGAGGGCAGCTCTTGCGGGCTTGCTGGTAAGCCTGGGCCAGCCAATAAGAGCCGGCCAATCCGACGGCCGTGCCCAAGATGCTGAACATAACTCGCTTTTTCATCGTCTCTTTCCTTCCCGCAGCTAGTCTCACCTTCCGGATGCCACCGTCTCCCAGACACACGATGGCTATGCTGCCCCTCACACACTCGCCCATTGTATGTGGCTGTAGACGGATGTCAATACCGTGGAGTATCCCGTGCCTGGCCAAGGGCGAGTGGACCAAACGATTATCGGCACTGCAACCCATGATCTTGCTCATACGTAAAGAGACAAGGCGTATACGCGCTTTCTACCGAATAGGGTCTCCTGCCCAATCATTATATAATGGTTCCATCTCATAACATAGCGGAATAGGAGCAACAACGATGCAACGAAGTGCTACAGCAACCTGGCGGATCCTGGGCTTGGGATTGATTATCATCGTGGCCCTCATCATCATCTTCTCCAGCTACACCATCATCCAACCCGGCCACCGGGGCGTGGTGGTGATGCTGGGACGGGTGGAAGATACGGCGCTGGGCGAGGGGTTCCATCTAGTTCTGCCCCCCGTGGCGCGCCAGGTGGTGCCGATCGACGTGCGCACCAAAAAGTTCGAGGTCGAGGTCGAAGCCGCTTCCGCCGATCTTCAGCTGATTCAGGTGATCGGCGTCCTGAACTACCGCCTGGATCCTGTGAATGTGAGCCAACTGTATCAGCAGGTGGGGACCGACTATGAGGCCATCATCATTGGCCCGGCGATGCAGGAAGCCATCAAGGCTGCCACGGCCAAGTTCCGCGTCGAACGTATCCTGGTGGAGCGCGCCGCTGTCAAGGACCTAATCCAGGAGAGCCTGCAGGAACGCCTGCTAGTCAACCAGATTCTCGTGGACGAGTTCTCTTTGGCCAATGTGACCTTTTCCGAGGAGTTCAACCAGGCTATCGAGCGCAAGCAGGTGGCCGAGCAGAGTGCTCTGCAAAAGCAGTACGAATTTCAGTCTGCGCAAAAGGACGTAGAGATTACGCTCGCCAAGGCCGATGGCGAGAAAAAGGCGGCCATCATCGCCGCCGAGGGTCGCGCCGAGTCGCGCAGGGTGGAAGCCCAGGCCGAGGCCGAGGCCCTGCGCATCATCGCCGATCAACTGCGCGGCAACGACAGCTTGATCCAGTATCAATGGGCCACCAAGCTAGCGCCGGGGGTGAACACGGTGCTCTTGCCATCCAACCAGGGCATCATTCTGGATGCCAACTCCCTGGTCGGTACCGCGGGTTCATCCAATCCGTAAGACCCGCAGTCCCTTGGGATGTGGCTTTGAGGCAGCCAGCGGTTTCCCCGTTGACCATGGAGGTTTCTTGATCGAGTATTGGCTTGTGGGTGAAGGGGCGCAGCTGCCCGAGCGGCACGAGGGCGCGGCTCTGGACCTGCGCGCTCGGTTCCTCGGCCGAGGGTGGCGCCTGGTGTGGGGTTTCGCACGAATTCCCACGGGCGTTGCTTTGCGCATGCCCGTGGACTCGGTCGTGCGCATCACTGGGCGCAGTGGCAACTTTTTGCGGGGTATCATCGTCCACGACGGTTTGGTAGAGTCCGAGTTCAATGGCCAGGAACTCTGCGCCCTGATCTATTGCCCCTGGCCCCGGATCATCCGCCATGGACAGCGTATTGCCCAGATGTGGTCTCTCATCGTCGATCGTGATGTCTTCCGCCGTGTTGCCTCGCCCCCGGAAGATCTGGGATCCTCCAAGATGGGCTTTGGCTCCACAGGGTACTGGTAACCTGAACGTGCGGCTAGAGTTCTTACAAGAAATAAGGTCGCCCAGATAACCCATCGCGGTTATCTGGGCGATCATCCTCTAGGGTGTCTCCAGCCACTAGCGCTGCAGCGCTGCCTTGGCCCGTTCCAGTTGCGCCAGTACGGCGTTGAGGGCCGTCCCTCCTCTGGCGCTACGTGCCTCCACCGATACTTCCATGTCCAATGCTTGGTGGAGGTCCTCGGCAAAGTGCGGGGAGATGCCGCGATAGTCGTCGATGCTCAGGCCACTCAGCGGGACGCCATGTCGCTCGCTCAGCAACACAGCACGGCCCACCATATGGTGCGCCTCGCGAAAGGGCACGCCCTTTTTCACCAGATAGTCGGCCAGGTCTGTAGCCAAGAGCCCCTCGACCAGCGCCGCGCGCATCCGCTGCTCATGAATCTCCATCGTCTCGACCACGCCCGCCGTGATCGGCAGCACCATAGCCAATGTGTCCAGGGTATCGAAAAGGGGTTCCTTGTCCTCTTGCAGGTCCTTGTCGTAGGTGGAGGGTAGTCCCTTGTTCACCACCAACAGCGTAACCAGGTTACCCACCAGCCGGCCCGATTTGCCGCGTACCAGCTCCATACTGTCAGGATTACGCTTCTGGGGCATCAAACTGGAGCCAGTCGTATAACGGTCATTCAGTCGAATGAAACCATACTCGACGCTAGACCATAATACTAGGTCCTCTGCCATGCGGCTGAGATGTGTCCCCAGGATCGCCCCCCAGCTCAACGTCTCGAGGATCATGTCGCGATCGCTGACAGCATCCATGCTATTCTCAGTCAGCGACGCGAACCCCAGATCTTGCGCCAGCGCCTCACGATCCACCCCATAGGCGTTCCCCGCAAGGGCCCCTGAACCGAGAGGACAACAAGACACGCGCGTCCTCAGGTTGCGGAGGCGCTCACGATCGCGCTGGAGCATCCAAAAGTACGAGAGCAGCCAGTGGCTAAAGCGTACAGGCTGCGCAGGCTGCAGGTGGGTGTAGCCCGGCATCAGCACGGTGAGGTGTAGCTCCGACTTGGCCACGATTGTGTGCTGTAGCCCGATGAGCGCATCTTCCAGGGTGCGCAGCTCACCTAACAGGTACAGCCGAATGTCCGTAGCCACCTGATCGTTTCGGCTGCGGCCTGTGTGCAGCTTGCCCGCCACCGGCCCTACCAACTCGCTAAGCCGCCGCTCCACAGCCGTGTGGATATCCTCATCGCTCGCTGCAAACTGAAAGGTGCCCTGTGCGAACTCGTCAGCCACCTGCCCGAGCCCTTGGATCAGGCGTTCGGCCTCAGCAGGCGCCAGCACGCCCGCGCGCTCCAGAGCCCGAGCATAGGCCACGCTTCCCTGCACGTCCACAGCACCCAACCGGCGGTCGAAATCGATAGAGGCGTTGAACGCCCACATCAGGGCATCGGTCACGCCCTCGTACCGGCCTCCCCAAAGCTTGGTCATCGGGCTAGTCTCGCTTGAACTCGGTATAGTCCGGCTGGTCATACTCACTGCGCACACCCTCGGCGTCCACCAAGGCGCGCACCTTGAGCGAGAGACCAAAGAGGTTAATGAATCCCTCGGCGTCGG
>CAYQDH010000277.1:0-7444 GCA_964416075.1 uncultured Anaerolineales bacterium
TCGTCGTGAACTCGAACGTAAACCAATACTTTTCGTTACCCTTGAGGTCATACAAGCACACAAAATACCCTTGGTCACCTGGCGTCTTGTGCAGTGTTGCGCCACAGGATACCTTGTACGCGCCAAACATCTCTTCGATTTGCTCATAAGTCATGCCCTTGTTGGCCAACCCACGAATCTCGGGGAAAAAGTCGTGCGCCCGCACGTCGGCGCCTTCCCGACACCGCACATCTTGCGGGGATAAGGCCAGCTGAGCGCACACGTTGCGCGCCACATCCAACGATATGGAGGCCTCTGCGCGCAAGGTCCGGACGCGTTCACGTTCGCCCAATCTGGCGACGGTGCCCAGGGCTATGGGGACGACCAGAAAAAAGGCCGCGATGCTGCCCAGAGTCATGAGCAAGAACTTGGTACGCAGCTCACGGGATTCCTGCCTATAGGCCCAACGCGCCAACAGCCAGCCATGCACCGCGGCCATGGCTATGGGAGAGATCAGTGCCAACACCAGTAAAGCCCTCTTTTCCAAGGAGCTCAGGCCACCATCCATCGCCGCAGAAGCGATGACGACCAGGAAGACCATGGCGTTGAGAGGCCACCCCACGACGAGACTAGCCACCACACCGGCGAATTCTTTGCGTAGCCGTAAACGCACGAGTATCCAAAATACCGCGGCAACGAATATGCCGCTGATCGCCCCAAGTAGAGCTGTCACCACGAGCATGTACGCAAAAACAACCAGATTGAAAAGCGTCAACCATCTGAAGCTAAGCTCAAGGGACCGCACCCAACCAAATACCATGAGGCAGATAATAAAGAGCAAACCTGTTGCCAGGCCAATAAAAGCCCCCAACATCACACTTTGCGATAGCAAGGCGGCGAAACGAGTTTTCGTAGTGAGTTCGGGCAACACTGCCTTTTTGGCGTTATCCATATTCACGGTCGCCTTCAACACCTCTCGACGAACGCCCCTACTCGGCCCGGTAAACGAGCTGGCCCTCGGCATAGACGGCCACGGGATAGCTCTCCAGGCTGAACGGGTCGCCATTCCAGCACACATACGAGGCCCACTTGCCCGGCTCCAGGGTGCCCAGGATATCCCCGATGCCCAGGATTTGGGCGTTCTGCCGGGTGATGATCTCCAGCGCCTGCTGCTTGCTCAGCCCAGCGCGCAGGAACCAGCGCAGCTGCAACAGCAACAGTCGCTGCAGGATCACCGGATGGTCGGTCATGAGGCCGAACTCTACGCCGGAGTTGAGCAGGTAACGGACGTTCCGCCAGTTCTCGTGCTTCAGCTCCACCTTGTAGGAGAGCGAATCCATGGGGCCAAAGAGGACGGGGATGTTGCGCGCCTTGAGCTCCTTGTAGGTCTCCTCTTCGTGGATGTCGCAGGTGTGCTCCACCGTTACTCTGAGGCCAAATTCGTCCACAAAGCGCAGCAGGGCGGCGATATCGTCGCTCTTGTGAGCGTGCACCCGCAGGCGCTGCTCCCCGCTGAGGAGCGACTTGAGCACCACCTCTTCGGACGTATAGCTCACCTCGGCGTCCGGCTTGTTGCGTTCCTTCTCCATCTTGTCCCGCACCGCGTGCAGCTTGGTGCGCAGGATGGCCAGGGCGCCCATGCGCGTATACGGGCGAGCGCCCTTCCACTCGCGCGTGGACATGGGATTATAGCCAAAGGCCGCCTTGATCCCGCCGCGACGGATCAGCGCGCTGTTGGTGTTCTGGGCATAGTTGCGCACGATGGCCGAGTTCCCGCCGATGATATTCCCGCTGCCGGGCAATACGCAGGAATAGAGCACCCCTGCCTCGATCGAGCTGGCGAATCCCTCGTCGTCCATCTGGATCGAATCGAGCACATCGGCGTGGGCCAGCATCGATTCCATCCGTTCGTTGGCCTCCGCCTCCGACTCGGGCTCCCCGCCGCGGATCAGCCCAATGTGCGAGTGGGCGTCGATCAGCGCGGGCGTGATCACCGGGTAGCTCGCCCCCGCTTCCCCCTCGCTCGTCACGCCCACGATGCGCCCCTCGTCGCACTGGATACAGGCATCGTTCAGCACTTGCGTGCCGGTATACACCGTCCTTCCGCGAATCATATCCATGCTCCAAGCTCCTCCGGTCCAAGGCTACGTTGTCGTCCGTCTTGACGATAAGCCGATCATAAACGCCGGTAGAGGGGTGTCAAAGCCTGTCGCCCATTCCAGAGACGAGCCGGAGCGGGGCGTTGACAAAGGCCACGGCCCGCACGTATACTCTCGCCACAACCTGTTCATCGAGCCAGGATATTCGCTTGCCTATTCACGAAATCTCTGCCCAAGCTATCTCGTCCATCGCGCGGGATCTGTGGGGCTCGGATACCACCGTCCGTTCTGTGACGGCCATCGAGCCCACGTCCGAGCACGGCCTTTGGCGCGTCTGCGGCTGCACTTCCAACCTGACCTACCGCGTGGCCCTGGCGGGGCATGCCCAGGACTATATCATGCGCTTCAGCCGTGGCTATCGGGAGGACGTATTCGACAGAGAACTGCGCAATTACGATCTCATTCACCAAAGTACCTCCATTCCCGTCCCTCGCGTCTACCGTATCGATCGTACTATGGAGCACGTACCGACCACCTACATCGTGATGGACTGTATGCCGGGCGAAGAAGCTTTCTTCCTTGTCCATCCCGACAACCCCCTGACCGGCGCCGAAGAGAAATCGGAACTCCAGTGCCAGGTGGGCGCCGCCTACGCGCAGATCCATAACATCATGCGCCAAGCGGATCGCCTCGATCTTCAGAAGACCATGCTTCTCTCTCGTCTGGAGCAATTGGAGCACGTGGTGCGGGACGGACGTATTGTCGTCGACCTACACAAGATTGCGGCCTGCCGGTCCATCGTGGAACAGGACCCCGCTTTGATTCTGCGCGAGCCATCTCTTTGCGTGAGCGACGCCGAGCTTCACCTGCTCAAGCATGCGGGCCACTGGCAGATCTCCTTCATCTGCGACATGGAATGGGTGGAATTCGGCGAGCCTTACCTCGACCTGGTGACTCTGCTGTGCCAGCCACGCCGCGTATGGGAGGTGGAAGGGCCGTTGGTTGTGCAGGAGCAGGTGTTGGCGATCCCTTATCTGGCAGGTTACCAGCAGCTTCGCCGGATCGACGTCAGTCGCCTGGCGCATCTGGCGCTTTATCACCAACTGGCCGTCATGTGCTCGATCACCGATCAGCTGTACCGGCCTGAAAAGAGAGCCTATATGCAGAGCCTGGAGCCGATCTACGTGGCCCTCGTCGATGGCTTGTTGCGGATGCACGGTCAGGGTCGCTAGCCGATGGCCCTGCGATGCGATTCGAGCAAGGATCTCGGGGCACGATCACGGGCCCTTTCCCAGGCGGATATCGAGACCGGCCTCCGCGCCCTGGGCCTCGGCCCCGGCGATGCCGCAGAGGTCCACAGCTCGCTCCGCAGCTTCGGTCCGGTGGACGGCGGGGCGGAGACGGTAATCTCCGCCCTGATGCAGGTGGTTGGACCAGAAGGCGCTATCGTGATGTCCGCCTATCCCGTCAGCCCTCCCATCCCTCTCACCACCGAAGAGCGCGCTTGCGGCATCACCTGGAAGGTGCGCATCCTGCCGGAGGGCTCGCCGGAAAAGACAGGCATGGGCGCCATCGCCGATGCCTTCTCGCGGCGACCGCATGTCCTGCTGGGCAGCGGCCTACACCGTGTGGCCGCCTGGGGCCGCGATGCGGAGCGGCATCGCCAGGGATATGCCCACCTGATCGAGATCGACGGCTGGACCCTTTTGCTCGGTGTGGGTATCGACCGCTGCTCGAGCATGCATCTCGCGGATCCCTTCATACCGGAAAGGATCAGTCAGATCTTCCGGGTCCCGGACGGTATCCTCGTAGATTATCCCCCCACGCTGTGGAGCGTGGGCTATGGCGACACTCCGGACGATGCCTGGGCCAAGGTATTCGAGCAGGCCCAGCGACAGGGCCTGGTGAAGCAGGCCCGCATAGGGAACGCCGAGTGTTCGCTCTTCCGCGCGCGAGCCATGCTGGATATCTATGAAACGTCGTTGCGTGTCGACGCCTTGGGGCTGTTCGGCATCACAGAGTAGAGGAGCCGTAAAATGGACCCACGCATCATTCAGAGCAAGCTGGATACGATCTTGGCTCGGGCGGTCACCCATCGTTGGCCCATCGCCGCGTGGCAGGGGCGCACCGCCGATCACCTGGACAACGAAGCCTATCGCTTCGACGGTGAGTGGGTCCCCTTGGGCGGGGCATCGACCTGGCACGCCGGCAAGACAGTCTTTTTGCGTGTGCAGGCGGAAATCCCCGAGGGAGTGGCTGCAGGCGACCTCTTTTTGCAGTTCGAGATACACGATCTCGAGGGCCTGCTCTCCATCGATGGGCAGCCCTACGCAGGCATCGATGCCAACCACACGCGCGTCCCGCTGTCCCGATCGGGAGCTGTGGAATTGCAGGTCGAGTTCCTCTCGGTACCCAGATCATTTTCAGACCCAACGGACAAAGAGGGCTGGTGGGGCGGGGCAGCCTTTGTGCACATCGACCGGTCCGTGCTGGACGCCTACTATGACCTCTCCTTTACCTGGGAAGCCAGCCGCGCCGCGCCCGATGACCTCCGTCGCCAGATGCTCGACGCCGCCCTGGAGGCTGCCCTATTGATCGTCGATCTCACCGCGCCGGGCGATACCTTCCGCGCCCAGGTGGCCGAGGCCCGCGGCCTGCTGCGTGAGCGCATCGCCGCCATCCCCGCCGACCCCGGGCGCGGGCGCATCGTCCTGACGGGCCATTCGCACATCGACACCGCCTGGCTGTGGCCCTTGCGCGAGACGGTGCGCAAGGTGGGGCGGACCTTTAGCACGGCCTGCCGCCTGCTGGAACGCTATCCCCACTATTATTTCTCATGCAGCCAGCCCCAGCTCTACGCCTATGCCAAACGCTACTACCCCGCCCTATACCAGGAGATCGGCCGCTGGGTGCGCGCCGGCCGCTGGGTGTGCAGCGGCGGGATGTGGGTGGAGGCCGACTGCAACGCCACCTCGGGCGAGTCGCTCATCCGCCAGATCCTGCACGGCCTGCGCTTCTTCCGGGAGGAGTTCGGCGCCCGCCCGCGCACCTGCTGGCTGCCCGATGCCTTTGGCTTTCCCGCTTCGCTGCCCGGCATTCTCGCCGGCTGTGGCCTAAGCTATTTCTACACCAACAAGCTGCACTGGCAATCGCGCGACCCGGTGCAAAATAACCTGTTCTGGTGGGAGGGGATCGACGGCTCGCGGGTGCTGGCCCATGTGCCCAAGCTGCCCGGCTATTACAACGGCTTCCCCAGGCCCGAACAGATCAACCTGGCCTGGCGCGACTATCAGCAAAAGGCGGTCCACCCGCAGCTCCTCTTCCCCTACGGTTATGGCGATGGGGGCGGCGGCCCCACCGAGGCCATGCTCGAGTATGCCGCGCGCGCCGAGGGCTCTCCGGCCGTGCCCGCCTGCTCTCAGGGCGGCGAAGAAGACTATTTCGACGCCGTGATCGCTGCCCAACCGGCCTTGCCCGTCTGGGTCGGCGAGTTGTACCTGGAGACCCACCGCGGCACCCTCACCTCCCAGGGGACCATCAAGCAGGCCAACCGGTGCAATGAGCTCCTGTTGCGCGAGGCCGAGATCCACGGGTCCCTGGCGCAGATGATGGGCTTGCCCATGGACCTGTCGCCACTCCACGATGCCTGGGAAAACCTGCTGCTCCTGCAATTCCACGATATCCTGCCCGGCAGCTCCATCGGCCAGGTGTATCGCGAAGCCGCCGTGGATCATGGGCGCATCGCTGACACGGCCCGGGGCCTGCGCGACGAGGCCATGAGCGGGGTGACGCAGCACCTGGGCATCCCCGGGGACATCGTCGTCTGGAACGGTCTCTCCTGGCCGCGCCGCGATGTCGCCAGGGCCGCCATCCCCGCGCCCGTGGGAGCGGTGGAGTTGCTGCAGCCGGATGGCCGTCCCATCGCCGCCCAGGTCATAGCGCGACACGATGACCAGGCCGAGATCGTCTTTGCGCCGGAGGATGTGCCCTCCGTAGGGTACATGGCCCTGACCGTGCGCCCGCTGGCAGCGCCGCAGGAGCACTCGCTGCGCGCTTACACGGATGCGCTGGAGAACCGTTACTTCCGCCTCGTTCTCGATGGCGAGGGCCAGATCACCGGCCTCTTCGACAAGCGCCAGCAGCGCGAGGTCCTGCCCGCCGGCGAGGCGGCCAACCGCCTGCAACTCTTTCAGGATGGCCCGGAGCGCGAGGCGGCCTGGAACGTGCACGCCACCTTCGACAAGCGCGAATACGCCTGGGACCCCGGCACCGAGATCGAGGTTTTGGAGCGTGGACCCGTGCGCGCCGCGGTGCGCATCCGCAAGCACTACCGCGACACCACGCTGGAACAGGACATCATCCTCTACGACCGCGTACCGCGCATCGATTTCGCCACCCGCGTGGATTGGCAGGCCCGCCAGGTGATGCTCAAGGCGGCCTTCCCCGTGCAGGTGCGCGCCCAGAGGGCCACCTACGAGGTGCAGTTCGGCGCGATGGAGCGCACCACGCACTATAATACCTCGTGGGACCAGGAGCGTTTTGAGGTCTGTGGCCAGCGTTGGGTGGACCTCTCCGAGCCGGGCTATGGCGTGAGCCTGCTGAACGACAGCAAATACGGCCATGACATCAAGGGCCACACCCTGCGCCTCACCCTGCTCCGTGGCCCCGAGTGGCCCGACCCCAACGCCGACCGCGGCCAACACGCCTTTACCTATGCCCTGCTGCCCCATGCCGGCGATTGGTGCCAGGCTGACACCGTGCGACGCGCCTATGAGCTGAACGCGCCCCTGGTTTGCCGGCCTGGCAGCGGCGCGGGCTCGGGTCCAGCCTCCCAGTCGTTCTTGCAGGTGGAAGGGCCCGCCATCCTGGAGACCCTCAAGCCGGCCGAGGACGGCGATGGTTGGATCGCCAGGCTCTATGAGCCACACGGCAGCCGGGGCCGCGTTCGACTACAGGCGCCCCGCGCGCTGCGCCGGGCGGAGGCCTGCAACCTGGTCGAGGAACCGTTGCGCGAGATTCCTGTGAGCGGATCAGAGGTCGAAATACCCATCGGGCCCTTCGAGATCGCCACCCTGCGCCTGGTCCCGGCCTAATCGACAAATGGCGCTGGATACCGCAGCCGCAATCGTGGTGCGCGATGCCCGCATGTCCGACCTGGATGGGCTGTGCGCGGTACGCTATGCCGACCATCCCGCAATCCACCGAGACCGCCTGCGCGATGCGGATGGGCGGCAGATGCACTATCTTGTAGCCCAGGTCGGAGATACCATCGTCGGCTTTGAGGTTCTCGTCTTCCGCCGCCCCCCCAGTTGGGGAGATGCCGACAGCGCCGAGTGCCTGCCCGGCATCGTGGATCTCTACGTCGC
>CAYQDH010000278.1:0-7436 GCA_964416075.1 uncultured Anaerolineales bacterium
GAACGCGACCGGGCTGAAAGTTGTCAGCGACGCTACACCTACAACGGTTGCCACAAGCAAAGCACTCCACAAACGTCTGTTCGTCTTCATCATCATTCTCCTAATATTCGGGCCAGCGTGTGCTGGCCAGGTGAGTTACTACATTCATCGTTCTCACCCTTCATTCTAACACTCGTTCTTGAAGATTCCATGAAGACCACATAGGTATTCTGTCGACAAAGACCCATATTGGGGGAGCCGAAGCGGAAACGCAAGCTTGTCAGGCATTCCCGGTTGCATCTATAATCCTTCCATCGTCTTCTCTATCCTGTCTATCGCTGTAGGATTCCATCTTTTGCAAGGAGCAATGAACGTGACCAAGATCAAAGACATTCGCTGCATCCGCACCCGCGCCGACGGCACGTGGGTCATCGTCAAGGTGATTACGGACCAGGACGGGCTCTATGGCATCGGCTCGGCCAGCGACCATTACCACGCGCGTACGGTGATGACGGCCATCGAAGAGATCGCGCCGATGCTCATCGGCCGCGACGCCAGCCATATCGAGGATATCTGGCAAGCCACCTACACGCATGGCTATTGGCGCAATGGCTCCATCCTGAACACGGCCCTGGCAGGGATCGATATGGCGTTGTGGGATATCAAGGGCAAAGAGGCGGGGATGCCCGTCTACCAGCTCCTGGGGGGTCCTTGCCGCGCTGCGGTGCCCGCCTATCACCACGCCGGTGGCAACACCCTGCAGGAACTGGAAGATGATGTGCGCAACTACATGGAGCAGGGCTTTACCTACATCCGCTGCCAGTTGGGCCCCTATGGCGGAGGCGGTTTCCTCACGCCGGACAAGGCTGGGATGCCCAAGAACGCCTGGCCACAATCCCGGGCTTTCGACGACGAGGCCTACCTGGAGAACATCCCCAAGATGTTCGACTATTTGCGCTCCAAGATCGGGTTCGGCCCCAAGCTCACGCACGACGTACACGAGCACCTGCGCCCGCAGAACGCCGTGACCCTATCAAAGCTCTTGGAGCCCTATCGGCTCTTTTTCCTGGAGGATGCTCTCTCGCCGGAGCAGGTCGCCTGGTACCGTCTCATTCGCGAGCAGTGCACCACGCCGCAAGCCATGGGCGAGCTCTTTGTCAACCCTCACGAGTACCTGCCACTCATCACCGAGCGCCTGATCGACTTTGTGCGGGTGCGCGTCTCCAAGGCCGGCGGCATAACCCCTTGCCGCAAGCTCGGCACACTATGCGAATGGTTTGGCGTGCAGACCTGCTTCCAGGAGGGTGGCGATAATGACCCGGTGAACCAGATGGCCGCGGTACACCTGGACATGGTCAACTATGCCTTTGGCAGCCAGGAGGAGAACCATTTCCGCGAGCAGGAATTGGAGGTCTTCCCCGGGCACTGCATCCTGGAGGCCGGATACCTCTATCCCAATGAGCAGCCGGGCCTGGGCATCGACATCGACGAGGACAAGGCGGCCAAGATGCTCGATCCGGAAAGGGCCGCTCGGCCCCGCTTTATGGCCGAGGATCGCAAGGCCGATGGTTCGGTGGTGCGGCCCTAGCCGATTTCGTCACAGGAGCCTCCAAAACGCCAGACGTGCCAGGCGGATTTTACCCGCCTGGCGCGTCTGCTAAATTCCTGCTCATCTGGGCTCGGCCTACGTTGTCTTTTGGTGCCTCATCAGTGGTCACCCCAACAGAGTCAGGAGGTTCTTTCGCCAGCCCTAGCCATTCGTGTGCACGCCAGCACAACCTGCGCCGCAGTGACCATATCATCCAGGGCCACATACTCGTTGAGGGTATGCACCTCTTCCATCCCCGCACTGATCTGCACCACCTGCAGGCCCGCCGCGTTGAACACATTGCCGTCGGACCCTCCCCCGGTGGCGACCAAGCGTGGCTCGAGTCCCAACTCGCGCAGCGCTGCGCTGACCAGGCGGATCACGGGTGTGTCGGCATCCAGTGTATAGGCCTCATACATGCGGGTGACCAGCAAGTCCACCGTAGCGCCGTGGGCCGTTGCTGCGTCTTCCAGGGCATGCGTCATAGCCTTGGTCTGCGCCGCCAGCTTGGCCTGGCTGCGGCTGCGCGCTTCGCCGCGCAGCGTCACCAGATCGGGGATGATGTTAGTGGCCCGTCCCCCAGAGATTGTACCGATGTTGGCGGTGGTCTCGTCATCGATGCGCCCCAGGGGCATGGCAGCGATCGCCTCCGCGGCCACGCGGATCGCGTTGATGCCCTCCTCGGGTCTTGCACCGGCGTGCGCTGCGCGGCCGTGAACCTCAACACCTAGCGAATCCTGTGAGGGCGCGCTCTGCACGATGGTGCCCTGGGGTCCACCAGCATCCAGGCCAATGCCCATGCTGGCTCGCAGGCGGCCTACATCAAAGGCCTTGGCCCCCCGTAAGCCCTTTTCCTCGCTCACCGTAAAGAGGATCTCCAGGGGCCGATGGGCCACCTGTGAGTCGCCCAGCGCTGCAAGAACCTCCAAGATGGCGGCCACGCCCGCCTTGTCGTCGGCGCCCAGGATCGAGGTGCCATCGCTGTAGATGACCCCCTCGCGCAGCACAGGGCTCACGGGGTCGCACGGCACCACCGTATCCATGTGTGCCGTGACCAAGAGCGGCTCTTGTGCGGCATCGCCTCCCCGGCCCGGTACGCGCGCTAAAAGATTGCCCGCCTCATCTGTCTCTACCCTCAGACCCAGCGCTTCCAACCGGCGGGTGATGGCTGCGGCTACCACTTGCTCCTCACCCGATGGGCTGGGGATAACAACCAATTCCAAGAAGGTCTGCATCAATCGCTCACGATCGATCATCATTCGAATCCTTTGCTGTATCCTTGGCCGGCTGGGCGCGATCGATCAGCTCGGCGGCGCTGCGGCGGTTAGCTTCAGTCACTGCGCCACCCAACATGGTGGCCAGTTCGTCGATGCGCTCCGTGGGCGAGAGTTCCTGCGTAGTGGACACGGTGCGCCCATCCAGGATGTTCTTGACCACGCGGTAGTGCTGGTTGCCATGGCTGGCGATCTGGGCCAGGTGGGTAACGCAGAAAACCTGGTGCTCGCGGGCCACCATCAAGAGCTTGCCCCCCACAATGTTGCCCACGCGGCCCCCGATGCCCGCATCGATCTCGTCAAAGATCAGGGTGGGCACAGGATCGGCCGCCGAGAGCGCTGTTTTCATGGCCAGCATCAGGCGCGACGTCTCGCCGCCGGAGGCTGTCTTGGCCAAGGGCTTGGGCTCTTCACCCGGGTTGGCGGCAATAAAGAACTCTAGGCGGTCCAGGCCTGTCTCATCAAAGCCATAGCGGGTCCCCTCGATCTCGGCCCCGTCGGGCGCCGGGTACCAACGCTGATCCACCAGAAAGCGCGCGCGTTCCATGCTCAGCTCCGAGAGCTCGGCCTCTACAGCGCGCCGCAGCCGCTCCCCTGCCTCCCGACGCGCCTGGGATAGGGCCGCCCCCCGCTCGGAAATCTCGGCCAGCAGGGCCTTTTCCTCGGCCTCCAGCACCTCTGTGCGCTCTTCGCTGTGGCTCAGGGCATCCAGTTCCTCCTGAGCGCGATCGGCAAAGGATAGCACCTCGGCGATGGAGTCGCCGTACTTGCGCTTTAGGCTCTGCACCAGGTCAACGCGATCCTCGATGGCCTGCAGTCGTTCGGGATCGTAATCGATCCCTGCGCGATAGTTGCGCATCGCGCGAGCCAGTTCCTCCATTTGGTACAGGACATTTTCCACCGCCTGTTTCTGCTCCGCCAGGGTGTCATCCACCTTGGCAAGAGCGGCCAGGTCCTGGACCACCGCCCCAAGCAAGTCGACGAGCGAAGTGCGCGGAGCCCGGCCCCCGCGTCCCTCCTCGCCGCCCGAGACCGCCTCGTACACGTCAGTGGCCAGGCGCATCAACTTTTCGGCATTGGCCACCAGGTTGCGCTCGCGTCGCAACTCCTCTTCTTCTCCGGGGCGCAGGTTCGCGGAGCGGATCTCCTGGGTCTGGAAGGAAAGGAGATCGACGCGCCGAGCCAGCTCACGCGCATCGCGACGCAGGCTGCGCAGTTCTTCCCGCACCCCGCGCAAGCGGCGCACCACGTCGCCAAAAGCAAGGCGCTGTTCCTGGAGCCCAGCGTAGCGATCGAGGAAATCGATATGCCGGCGGGCGTGCAGCAAAGAGAGGTGCTCGCCCTGGCCATGAATATCCACCAGGTGGCGGCCCACTTCTTCGAGGCTGCTCAGCGTAACCGCCCGGTTATTGATGCGACAGACGCTGCGCTTGCTTCGGGTGATCTCGCGGCGCAGGATGAGCTCGTTCGAGCCCTCCCACAGTCCCAGCTCTTCCAACAAAGGCTTGAGGCTCTCTGTCGTCTCTGGGCCGAGGACGAACACTCCTTCGATAGCCGTCTGCTCGCAGCCCGAACGGATCACATCGACGGAGCTGCGCCCACCGAGCAGCAGGCTCACGGCGTCGATCAGGATCGACTTGCCGGTGCCCGTCTCGCCCGTGAGCACGGTAAACCCCGGCTGAAAGGCCAAGTGCAGAGCGTCGATGATGACGAAATTGGATATCGAGAGCTCGACGAGCAAAGGCTATTCCTCCCCTAACGCAGTCGCGCCACGGCCGCGCCGATAGCCAACACCGCATAGACCAGAGCTGTCACATTCAAGAGAGAGGCCAGGTAGGCCAGTGGGTTCGCCGGAAGTGCGGCTAGCGAGCCCGCCATAGCGACCCGCCACACCCAAGGGCCACCGAAGGCCCCCAGGGCAATACAGACGGCGGTGATGATCGCTACGACGCGTCCCCGCTTATGGGTGATGCGCCAGACCGCCTCAGCGACCATCCCGCCGATGGGAACCGATAGGAAAAAGGTGAAAAGCAGCCCTACCTGGGCCACAACCGCCCCGGCAATGAGCGATGCCACCAAAGCCACTAGCACAACCAGGACATAGTTCTGCGGCGCCATCGCGTAGGACGGAGATCGGCCTGCCCAGGCACATTTGGGGCAGCGTAAGCCAACGGGCGTGCGCACCGCGCACTTTTGGCATATGGGATCCAGGCATTTGCTGCAGCGAATTAGGGTTTCGGTTTTGGGGTGGTTGACGCAGTACATCACCTGCGCCGAGTCTAGGTTGTCCGGACTCGATCCGGCCATCGCAGCCTCCGCAATACGGTCTCGTAGAAATGTCCATCGCCCCCAAAGCGCACGAAGCAGGCCTTGCGCTGGCTAATGCTTCCCACCACGCGGTCGCCCGGCTGCAACGGCAGATCGATCTGCCCGTCAATGCTCACTACCGCGTCGCTGCTGGTGGCCAGGCTCAGGCACACCTGGCGATGGGGGGGCACCACGATGGCATGGGCCACAGAAAGATGCGCCGCCACGGGCGTCACGGTGATACAGTCGAGGTCGGGCGCCACGATGGGCCCCCCGGCCGAGAGACAATAGGCCGTAGTCCCCGTGGGCGTGGACATGATGATCCCGTCCGCTACCTGGGTCATCAGGTAATGGCTATCCACCTCGATCGAGACCTGCACCGTGCGCAACGTCCCACCGCGGGCCAGCACGACATCGTTAATCGCCTCCGCCTGCGTCAGCACCTGCTTGCCCCGCCAGATTTCCGCGTGGAGCATCATGCGCTCTTCCACCCGGTAACGGTGCTCGAGCACCGCCTGGAACGCTCGCTCCAGATCAGCGGGTTCCACCTCGGCAAGAAAACCCAGCCGCCCCAGGTTGACGCCCAGCACCGGCACGCCGCAACTGGACAACGCCCGCGCTGTGCGCACGATGGTCCCATCGCCGCCCAGGCTAAACACCACTTCGAGCTCAGGCGCGACCCTACACAGGGCCAATTCATCAGCCGTTCCCTGCCAGATGGGAACGCCATGCTGCTGCAGCAAGGTCTGCAACTGCACGGCCAGGCGCACCGAGTCGTCCATGTTCGGATGAAACACGATCCCAACGGTTCTCATATCACCTGCTATCGCAGACGCTGCCCCAGGACGGCCACCAGGTCTTCCTGACGCAGGCGCTCCTGCACACTGGGCTGGTCGGGTGATGCAGAAGACATGTCCTTCAATGTCACCTGACCCATGGCCATCTCGTCATCGCCCAGGATAGCGGCATAGCGCACGCCCGAACGGTCGGCGTTGCGCAACTGGGCCTTCAGGCTGCGGTCGCCGTAGCCAAGGATGGCCCGCAGCCCCGCGGCGCGCAGTGCGGTGAGCAGATCCACGGCGCGCGTCTTGGCCTCCGGGCCGCGATAGATCAGTGCGACTTGGGGCTTGGGCAAGCCGGGCACCTGGATGCCTTGCTGTTTCATGGCCAGCACCAGCCGCTCCATCCCCGAGCCGAAGCCGATTCCCGGCGTGTGCTCGCCTCCCAACTCCTCGGCCAGGCCATCGTAACGCCCTCCGCCACAGATGGCATTCTGCGCCCCGATCCCCTTGGCCCACACCTCGAACACCGTCTTAGTATAGTAGTCCAGCCCGCGCACCAGGCGATGATTGACCGTATAGGCGCGTCCCAGCGCATCGAGATATCCGCGCAAGGTGGCCAAGTGCGCGGAACACTCCTCGCACAGGTAGTCCTGGATGTGCGGGGCGGCGGCAATGATCGGCTGGCAACTCTCCACCTTGCAGTCGAGCAAGCGCAGGGGGTTGCGCACCAAGCGCCGCTTACAGTCCTGGCAAATCTTGTCTTCGTGCCGTCGGTAGTAGGCAACCAGCACCTGGAGATACGCAGGCCGGCACTTGGGACAACCGGTGCTGTTCAGTTGAAAAGCCAGGTCCTGGAAACCCACATTGCTGAAAAGCTGCCAGGCTACCGACATCACATCGAGATCGACGGCCGGGTCGACCTCGCCGATGCACTCGATATCGAACTGGGTATGCTGGCGATAGCGCCCCGCCTGCTGCCGCTCGTAGCGAAAGATGGGCCCAATGGTCCACAGTTTTACCGGCTGGGGCCACGTTTTCATCCCGTGCTCCAGGTAAGCACGCACGACCCCCGCCGTGAACTCGGGCCGCAGGGTGAGCTCGTCCCCGCCTTTGTCAGTGAAGGAGTACATCTCCTTGTCTACGATGTCAGTCCCTTCGCCCACGCCGCGCACATAGAGCGAGGTATCCTCAAAGATGGGGATATCGATCGGTTGGTAGTCAAAGAGAGTGGCCACCTGTCGTATCTGGTCGCGCAGATAGAGCCAGTAGGGCTGGTCCTCAGGGAGGATATCGAGTGTGCCTTGGGGAGCGGTGTACAACTGAGCCTCCTGAAACGGTAAAATCAGTGCCCTTGATTATAGCCAAAAGGGGCGGAGCGTCTATAACCGTCAAGCTTGCGTCTTGGCCATACACATTATCACCACGCCGAACGCAAGGGATAGACCGACAGCGAAGGCAGCAGCACCTCACCCCCCCGCGCGCCAAGCTCCAGCGAGCGCTCCTGCT
>CAYQDH010000279.1:0-7420 GCA_964416075.1 uncultured Anaerolineales bacterium
TGGATCTGTCGGCCGTGCCGGGGAAGGTGACGGCGGAATGGTTCGATCCCAGCAGTGGCGATCGCCCGCGTAGGCGCGTGGTGCGCGGCGCTGCAGGGAAGCGATTCATCGCTCCTTTTCCTGGGGATGCGGTGTTATACCTGCGCGCCCGCTGAGAACGCCCTGTGGCGTGCCACGGCGTGGCTTGTCTAGAATGATCTGGTGAAAGGGATGATCAGGGTGAGCCCAGAACCGAGCGGTCAGGGCCCGTCGAGGGTCGAGGTGCAAGAGGATCTGTGTCGCGACTGCCAGGCCTGTCTCCTGGTGTGCTCGTTGTCTCACGAAGGGGTGTGCAGCCCCAACATGGCGCGCCTATCCGTGGTGAAGGATGCGCTGCGTTACGGGTTCCACATCCATATGTGCCAGCACTGCGATGACCCAGCCTGCGAGGCAGCGTGTCCCACGGGGGCCATGGCGGCGGACGAGCGGGGTATCCGGGTGATCGACCCTGCCGTCTGCACGGCGTGCGGCCTGTGCGCGGAGGCCTGCCCCTTTGGGGCAATCGTGCACTATGAGGTGGAGGGGCGCTATCTGAAATGCGATCTCTGCGCCGGCCACGAGGCGCCCCTGTGCGCGGTGGTCTGCCCGGTGGGAGCACTGACATGGCGAGAGGAATGAGCATGCCAGACGGTTGGAGCGGCGTGATCCTGGACGTGGACCTGGGCAGCGGCGCGATGGGGCAGAGAGATACGCTGGACTATGCGCGCGACTATATCGGGGGGCGCGCCCTGGCTGCGCGCCTGGCCTGGGATGAGATACCGGCGCGACCCCGAGAACCGCATCATCCTCACCACCGGGCCACTAACGGGCACCCTGGCGCCCACCGCGGGGCGCACCATCATGGGTACCCTCTCGCCGCGTATCTACCCGCGGCCCTGGTACACGCATTCGACGCTGGGCGGGTGGTTCGGCCCGGCCCTGAAATACGCCGGCTATGACGCCATCGTCATCCGCGGACGCGCCGAGACGCCGGTGTACCTGGAGATCTGCGACGGGCGGGCGCGGCTGGTGGAGGCGAACGGCGTGTGGGGCCGGGGCACGCGCGATACGCAACGTGTCCTGACGGAGCGCACCGGGCCAGGCACGCAGGTGCTGGCCATTGGGCCGGCGGGTGAGCACCTCGTGCGCCTGGCCACCGTGCAGCACTCGGAAGAGAACGCCGCGGGCCATAGCGGGTTCGGCGCGGTGTGGGGAGCCAAGAACCTCAAGGCCGTGGCGGTGCGGGGCAGCGGGGGCGTGCGCGTGGCCCATCCCCAGGCGCTACTCGATGAGGTGCGCGGCGTGGGCAAGTTCAGGATCGCTCCCAGCGGCGGCGTGATGGCTTCGGCGGAAGCCAGGGGTCGCGAGCGCCCTGTCTGCACGCAGGCCTGCACTTACAACTGCTTGGTGGCCACCTACGGACGCTCCACGGACGGGCGCCGCCTGGTGGGCCACTGTATCGGCAACACGCCGTGGCTGGAAGGCAGCATCATGAAGGCGACGCGCTACAGCGGAGGGGGTGTGGAGGTCCCAGCTGGGGTGAATTTCGACGTGGGTACAGAGGGGGACTTGCACCTGGCCTGCAATGACCTGGGCCTGGATATGTGGTTCCGCCTGGTGATGCAGCCCTGGTTTCAGCGCTGTCGCCAGCTCGGCATCCGGGCGATCCGAGGGCATCCCTTGGAGCCGGAGGATGCCGCTTGGCTGCATGCTTTTATGGAGCAACTGGCCCGCCGGCAGGGGCTGGGCGGCCTTTTTGCGGATGATTTGATGCGGGCCATGGACGAGCTGGAAGGAGAGCTGCCCGCCGAGTTGATCGCCGTGGGCCGGGAGCTGGAATTCGGCTTTGGCCTGCCCGCACGCCGCGAGGGCCGCTTCTGGGATGAGGAACCGCTGCCCTTTTGGGTGGTCTCGGCGATGATGTATGCTTCCGAGAGCCGCGATCCGACGATCGGCTCGCACCAGAGTTACCTGATCCTGTCCGATTTCGTCATGGGCGAAGATATCGAGGGGGGACGGCGCCAACTGCGCAAAGCGTCTCAGAGCATCTGGGGCACCCCCGACGGGTTCGAGCCTACCTTCGAGGGCAAAGCGCCCATGGCCATCTGGACACAACACCAGCACATGCTCATCGACTCGCTGCCGATGTGCGATTTCGCCTTTCCGCAGGTGGTGCGGCCCATGGACAGTCCCGAGGAATGGCTCCGAGACGAGGCGGTCATCGGAGACCTGGACCTGGATCGCCGTCTACTGGAGGCCGTGACCGGCCAAGCGCACACGCGCGAGGAGCTGGCGTTGGTGGCGGAGCGGGCGTTTACCCTGGAACGCCTTTTGCTAGCGCGGGCGGGCCGCAGCCGGGCTCTGGAAGAGACCCTGGCGCCACATTTCAGGCTGCCCTGCCGCGCGGACGGCACATCCATCGATGCCGCGGGGTTCTCGCGGCTGTTGGACGAATATTATGCTGCTCGCGGTTGGGACGCGCAGTTGGGTTGGCCCATGCCGGAGCAGCTCCGTGCATTGGGGCTGGGCGACACCGTCGCCGAGGTCGAGCGCCTGCGCGCCGCTCACGAGTCCAGTTAGCAGATCGGCGAGTACCAGCGGGGTAGGGCGCGCAGTATCTCCGTGTGGGCTGCTACGCGCCGGGCCAGGGGCACGGTATGGGTGGGTGTCTCTACCACGATAACGGTCTTGGCGCCGGGACCAGGGATGGCTTGGCCATCCCTGACCAGGACACCACTGGAGAGCAGCTCGTCGATGGAGCCGTCCTGGGTGGGGCCGATCACGCCACCGACGATGGGCTCGCCAAAGCGGGTGACTCCTCTCCGAGGGACGGCAAAGCCGCAGCGCTCCAGGATAGAGACAATGTCCCGCGCCACCGGATCTCCAGAGCCCATTTCTCCTTGTGAGTATACATAAGTCTCGCATGGTTCGGCCAGATCGTCCTCGTGAAGGTCTAGGCTCAAGAGGGGTGGGTAATCGGCTACCAGGGCCAGAATGTGGCGGGTCAGGGCGGCCGCCTCGGGGCAGGCGGGACCCTCCGGCCGGCGGGGTTGGCCGGGATTCTCGGCGCGGGGGAGCAGGTGCGTCGAATCTCCGACGCTGTGCCCGTCACCATCCTCCTGGCGGCGGGCGTCCGGGTAGCGCCAGTCCAGCAGGTAGCCCTTGGGGTTGCAGAGGGGCAGCAGGACAAAAGGCGTCCCCGACTGGGCGAGTTGGGCAAAGAGATCGATGTTTTGGGCAATGGCTACGGGACCGGCAGGCTCCTCGCCGTGTATACCGCTCAGAACCCACAGTGCCGGCCCTCTGGCCCGCGAACGCAAGAACATGATGGGCAAGCCGACGGAGCGCCCATTCGGCAGCGTGAGCTCTTGAAAATAGAGCGCGCCCCGATAGGCGGCCGCTCCGCCGACCAGCCGCTCATAGCTCCGATAGAGCTGCGAGAGGACAGGACGGCCGTCTCGGGGACGGCCACCTATCGCGCCTGGCCCCGGCGCATCGGCGTGTTCTTGCTCAGTCATCATCGGTGGCGAGCGTCCCGGCCTGGGGCTTGCCCCGGGTATAGGGGATTTTGTTCGCTTCCAGCCAGCCGACGGCAATCGACTCGAGGGCGCTCTGGCGGAAGGCGTACCAATCCTCGGTGATATCGTGCTCGTCTATCAGATGCCTGAAAAGGCCGAACGCCCCCGCGCCGTGGATGGCGTCTAACAGCGATCGCCGCAAGCGCGCGTCCTCGATCGAATTGCAGAATTGCCTCATGATGCTCCACTCGTGGATCTCGGACTTGGCGGGAAGCTCTAGGTATTCGTCCGATTCCAAGATCTTTAGCGCTTCGACGATCTCGTCGTCGAGTTCCTCCTCGTTTGCGTCTTGTTCCAACTCCTCGGCCACACCAAGGGCCTCGATAGAGACCCAAGCAACCTCACCCGTCGGTTTATGCAGGTAATAGTGGTACCCCTCGAATTGTGCGCCGAGTTCGTTCGCCAAGCGCCATAGGTTGACTGCGGCAACCATTCCGCTACCCTCCTGAACCACAACGGACCCGGCGCCTCTACCCCTGTAGCTCGCGATAGGCTCAGCCGGGACAGGGGTAGCGTGGCCGCGCCAAGCGCCTAATGCGATGATCAGCAGCCCTGCAAGAAGCGGACGCCCTGCAGAATACCGAGTTTCTCACCCTCTTCGTTGCCGTTGAAATTGGCATCCTCCAGCTCGATAGAGATGCACCCCGCATAGCCCTTGGACACGAGGGTGCGCATCACCTCCACCCAGCGGGTGATGCCATGGCCGGGAATCGTATAGCGCCAAGCCATCGCCGCAAAGGGCATGGGCCGGGCGAAGGTCGGCGGCTGTTCGCTGCCGTACTCGTACAGGTTCTCCGTGAGGATTACCGCATCCTTGCCGTGGATGTGGTAGACGCGCTCTCCAAACTCGCGCAGGAAGGCCAAGGGATCGATGCTCTGGCGGATGAGGTGCGAGGGATCATAGTTCAGCCCCAGCGCTTTGGATGGCAATTCCTTAAAGAACGCGCGATCGGCCTCGGGCGTGCAGCACAGGGCGCCTGGGCCGGGATAGCCCTCGATGACCAGGCGAGCGTTGTTGGCCTCCAGGACGGGCACTAGCTCGCCAAAGCTCTCTACCATGTAACCAAAGCTCTCGCGGCGCGGCAGGTCGGGGCGCTCGGGGAGCATGACCACGAAATGGTTCATCGGGCCGTGGGCCGCGCAAGCGCGGATGTGCTCGGCATTCTGGGCGATGGCCTCCGCGCGCTTGCCCTTGTCGGGGGACAACATGGCCTTGTTCGCGGGCAGGTCAATGGAGCCGATGCGCAGACCTGCAGCGATCATGGGCCCTATAGAGGCCGCTACATCGGCTACCAAGTCGACTACTTCAACACCGTTTTCCAGTGCCCAGGCGATCATACCGCTCAGGTCCTTTTGCCACGGGCTTCCACCCCGCCGAAAGCCCAAAGGAAAGCCCCCCGTCCTTGTCTTCATAGTTGATATCCTTCGTCAGTGTAGTTTGCGTCTCAGGTAGAGACGATCAGAGGTATAGCACAGATTTACGCAGCCGTCCACGACGCCAACACCGGGCTTGCGTTGTCGCATGGGTGCGGGTGGGGCGCCGCCCATGCGACAAAACTCGCAGTGACAGAGTCGCTACAGCGGCCAAGCCCGAACACGGGCCCAGGGCATTGTCAAAGTCGCTGTGCCTGGGAGATTAGAGGCAAACAACAAATATTGGCTATAGTGCGCGGGGATCCTTCCCCTCGGTCAGGATGACAGAATCGCGACAATGACAAAGCCCCGACAGGACTGGAGGGCTTGACGCGCCCCAATCCACGTGCTATAGTTTCGCCATCATGAGCTCGGACCGTAACGGTACGGTCGCAACCATGTGGCCGCAACCATGCGGTTGTGATGCCTGGGGAACAACGACGACGCATACAGGAGGACCTGGCCGTGAGCAGCCACAAATATGCCGTTGGTATCGACTTTGGCACTGAATCCGCCCGCACATCGCTGGTGGACCTGCGAGATGGCCAAGAGATGGCGACCGCCGTCCATGCCTATGCGGATGGGGTTATCGACGAGAGGCTGCCGGGCAGCAAGGTTCGACTGGAGCCCGATTGGGCGCTGCAGAACCCTCAAGACTATGTGGCGGCCATCGTGGCGACGGTGCCCAAGGTATTGGCTGAAAGCAAAATCGCAGCGGATGATGTGATCGGCCTGGGGATCGACTTTACCGCGTGTACCATGTTGCCCACCAAGGCGGATGGCACACCGCTGTGCACACTAGCCCAGTATCGCGACAAGCCCCATGCGTGGGTCAAGCTCTGGAAGCACCATGCCGCCCAACCGGAGGCGGATCAGGTGAACCAGACGGCGCGCGAGCGTGGTGAGAACTGGCTCTCTCGCTATGGTGGCAAGATCTCATCCGAATGGTTCTTCCCCAAAGCGTTGCAGATCCTGAACGAGGCTCCGGAGATCTATGATGCGGCCGACCGGTTGATCGAGGCGGCCGATTGGACGATTTGGCAATTGACCGGCGTGGAGACACGGAACTCGTGCACCGCGGGTTACAAAGCCATCTGGTCCAAGCAGGCCGGCTTCCCCAAGCCCGAGTTCTTCGCGGCCCTGCACCCGCGGATGCGCACCATCATACAGGACAAGATGTCGGAGAAAATAATGCCCCTGGGGGCTCGCGCGGGCGGGCTAACGCCCCAGATGGCCGCGGCGACGGGATTGCGGGCCGGCACCGCGGTGGCAGTGGCCAACGTGGATGCGCATGTTTCGGTGCCTGCGGCGACGGTGGTGGAGCCCGGTCGCATGGTGATGATCATGGGAACCTCCACGTGCCACATGGTGTGTGGGACAGCGCAGGCTATCGTCCCGGGGATGTGCGGCGTGGTAGAGGATGGGATCATCCCCGGCCTTTTTGGCTTTGAGGCGGGGCAGTCGTGCGTGGGCGATCACTTTGCCTGGTTCGTCGAGAATTGCGTGCCGGGGGCCTACCAGTTCGAGGCTCAACGGCGTGGGCTGGGCCTGCACCCGTATCTCGAGGAAAAGGCCGCGGCGCTCAAGCCCGGCGAGTCGGGCTTGGTGGCCCTGGATTGGTGGAACGGCAATCGCTCGGTGTTGGTGGATGTAGATCTGACGGGGTTGCTCATCGGGGCCACCCTGGCCACCAAACCTGAGGAGATCTACCGCGCCCTGATCGAAGCCACAGCGTATGGCACGCGCATTATCATCGAGACCTTTGAGAAGAGCGGGGTAGGGATCCGTGAGTTGGTGGCGGCCGGGGGGCTGCCCGACCGAAACAAGCTTCTGATGCAGATCTATGCCGACGTGACGAATCGCGAGATCAAGCTCATCGGCACCGCGCAGGCGGGGTGCTTGGGCTCGGCTATGCACGGGGGCGTGGCGGCGGGCGCCGCCGCAGGTGGCTATGACAACATCCAGGATGCGGCGGCTAACATGGCTCGCCTCAAGGATGAGAAATATGTGCCCAATCGCGCCAACCGGGAGGTCTACGATCGGCTCTATGCCGAGTACGTGCTGCTTCACGACTATTTCGGGCGCGGAGCCAACGATGTGATGAAACGGCTCAAGCGCCTCAAGGCCGAGGTCCGTGCCTGATCCAGGCCGTCGCAGCCCGAACGCGCTACTCCCATAGCCTTGTCACGTGTCCTGGCCGTACCGTGGTGGGTGCTGCCAGGACATGTGGTTTCAGTCACGGGAGTGCGAGTGGCGTAAGAAGGAGCATATGTTCATGCCAGTGGTATCGATCGCCAAGGTACTCGATAGCGGGGACGTCGAGGAGGCTGTGCGCCGGGCTATAGCGCTGGCGGGCGGCCTGCCCCAGGCGGTGGGGCCCGGAGCCACTATTCTGGTAAAGCCGAACGTGG
>CAYQDH010000280.1:0-7377 GCA_964416075.1 uncultured Anaerolineales bacterium
CGGATTGGGGTAGGTGGGATAGTTGGGGTCCGGGTTCTGGGGGCCACCGCAATCGGCATGCGGCAGGCCGAACATGTGCCCGGCCTCGTGGGCCAGGTTGTCGTCGCCGGTGCCCAGGATCCCGGCGGAGACGTGCGTGGTGTAGGAGCCGCAGCCGGACCAGTGATGCGGCACGGCCGGGTCCATGATGCCGTACATCACATAGCCCGCGGGGGGCCCCGAGATGTGTTTGTAGAAATACAGCAGGTCGGCCAGCAGCTTGTCCCAGCTCGGGCCGCACCCCGAGGTGCCCTTGACGGTATAGTCATAGTCGGCCACGATCCCCTGCCCCGAAGCGGGCAGCCACAAGTGGATATAGCTGCTGGGATAGCTGTCTTGCATGAACGATACGATGGTATCCAGCTGCGCGTTGTTCAGGTAGGTGGGCGTCAGGCCGGAGGCCGTCACCGGCACGATGGCCACGTTCACCGGCGCGCGCTTCACATAATACCCGATCTCAGAGCCGGTGTTGTTGTGGGTCGTGGTCTCCGGCTGCTTGGGGTTGAGCGAGTAGACGCGGGCCGAAAGGTAGATCGTCCCCGCCTTCTGCCAGCTGGTTGGCAGGATGAAATCGAATCCCCCGCTGGCCAAGCGCTGCCTTTGCGTCAATAGCTTGGAGACCGTCTTCGGCCCCAGGGACAAGGGCGACCCGGGCAGCGGCGTGCAACCGAGGCAATCCCAGAAACCGGTCAGCTCCACCGCTATGTCCTCGATGGGGCCGGCCGCGTCGCCGGTGCCCACATAGACGCGGGCCGCGGTGGGTTTGCCCAGTACCAGGTCGATGTCGTTCGACAGGTAATTCTGGGTTACCTGTGTCACCTCGACCCACTTGACGGTGAGGTCTAGGTCGGTATCCAATGTCACCTGCACCTGGTAGGGCGCTGTGGCGCTGCAGTCGTTCGCGCTGCGCGCCACCACCCTCACTTTCCACAAGCCGGGCGTGTTGTCCGCTGGCGCGCGCGCGTCCTTGTTGATCTGTCCCGCCGTGGCCGCCGAGCCCCGCAACGTACCGTCGGGCGCATAGAGGTACACGTCATAGTCGGGGCTCTGGCTGCCCAGCCAGGCGTTGACATAGACCGCCTGCGCTTTCGGGATGTTGACGGTGAACCAGTCCTCGTCCCCGCAGGGACAGATATAGCCGCTCTTGATCTGTTCCAACGCCAACGTGCCCGGCTCGCTCGCCGACCCCTCGTCCTCCGTGGGACACACGCTCACCGCCAGCTTGTAGGGCGTCTTGGAGGACCAGGTCTGCGAGTTCTTGCCGCGCACGGCCACGCGCCATTCGCCGCCCTGCTCCGCCGTGTGAGCGAGATCATCGTTATAGGCAAACCCCGCCGAAAAGTCAGCATAGGCGCCATCGGGCCGGTAGAGGTATAGCGCATAATCGTTGGGCAGGTCATCCAGCCGTGCCGTGATGATATCGCCGGTGGAGGCCGGGACCTTGAACCAGTCTTCGTCCCCGCTGGGGCAGACGAACTCGCTAAAGGGAGTGGCCCGGTTCAGGGCGATAAAGCTGGCCGCATCGGCAAAGCTGGCGCCCACCCCGAACTCGGGCATGCAGTAGGTGGTGGGGCTGGGCGTCGGGGTGCGGGTGGGCGTGGCGCTGGCCGTGGGCGTGAGCGATGGCGTGAGCGTGGAGATGGGATCGCCGGACTGCACGGCGAGGACCAGCCGGGGACAGCTGCCGCCCGGGGCCTCGCGGCTGTCGAACGCGCGCAGCCAGTTGCCGCTGTCGTTGCCGCGCAGCTCCAACCCCAGGTTGGGCCGCATGCCGGCGACCCACTCCTGCGCCAGGCTGGTCACGTCCCAGCTCACCTGGGCCGGGCTGGCGGAGCCCACGCTGGCCTGGGCCACTGCATCCGGGAGCACCGTCGGCTGCAAGCCCCAGGTGGCCGTGGATTCTTGCCAGTCCGTGGTCACCGCGTAGACCGAGATAGTGCTGTTGGCGTCGCCGTTGGCGCCCACCACGTTCGTGCGCAGCGTGGCCGACTGTACCACCGCTCCCGCTGGCAGGGCCGGCCAGGCAAAACGCAACAGGATGCGCCGCCGAGGGCCGTTGGCCGGAGAATAGCCCACCGCCAGGAGCGCATCGCTGCCATAGTTGGAGCCTGGCGAAGCCTCGCTGAGCGTGGTATCGGCCATGGCGCACAGGTCGAGCACCTGCACATTGCCCGGGGTGGGCGTGGTGCTTGGCACGGTCGTTGGGGTGCGCGTGGCCGTCGCGGTCGGGGATGCGGCATCGTTATAGAACAGGTTGTCGCCGTAGCTGCCTTCGGGCGGGGCCTGGTAGCGGATCCATGTAGAGCTGGCCGCCACACCCCCGCTGCCGGCTTGGGCTTGGCGCGGGGTATAGCCTGGCAATGGCGTCTCCACGATGTGATAGTACCGCCAAGTCTCCACCGTGCTCAGGCTCAAGTAACCGCCGCGGCCGCTCGTGGTGGAGTCGAGCTGGGTCTCCAACGAGGCGGGATCGCTAGAGCCCCACAGCGTTAGCGTTACCCCCGGCAGTCCCACCGCTGGCGCGGCCAAACCGCCGGCATAGACGGTGCCGCTAAAGCTCCAGGAGCCGGCCGATTGCGCCGGACGTGAGGGCTGCCACAGCAAGATCGCAGCGAGGGCCATGAGGAGCGCGATGGCACGGCTTACGCGACGACAACGATGGTGAATCATGGTGTGCTCCCTGCCCGGTCGACAAGCCACACCCCGCGCTCGCGCGCCGAGGTCCATTCCTCGGGGTCGTGGTGAGGGGTTGCCTGTCCGGGGGCCGCGCCATAGTACCACAAACCGGCGTGGCTTGTCACGCACCGCGAAACAGAGAGGGAGGAATCACGGAGAGCACTGAGGTTTCACGGAGATCACAGAGAAGAGATTAACTTTTGTGCACTGTAGTAATATCTCTATCCTGTGTGCGAGAGAGGGGTATCATGCGCGGTCGGCTGCGAACCGCACGTAGTGCCCTTTCCCCTCTTCTTCTCCCTATCTCCCATTCCCTTCTTCTCCGTGTTCTCCGTGAGATCTCCGTGAACTCCGTGATTCCTCTTCCGTGACTCCTCCCTCTCCGTGATTCCTCCTATCTTTGCAAGATCATGGCGGCGGAGGCATTGGCCAGGGAGGTGGTGTCGCGCGGAGCGATGCCGCGGCGCGCGGCTGCGGGCTTCAGCGCCAGGTAGGCGCGCATGGCCTGGCGACCGGCCTCCACCAGGGCATCGCGGTCGGCGTCGCTCATGTCGAACTGCGTGGTGCCATAGCCCTGGGCGGGCAGGCGTACCACGTGTTGGGCAAACACGACCTTGGCCATGTTATCCTGGGCCGCGGTGGCGGTGTCCGCAATGTGCTTGAGCCGCTGCACCGTCTGCAGCGAGCCGACGTGGATGGCAGCGGCTGGCGCGCCAGCCGCGACCGCCCTGGCAGCCGTGTCTGCGTCGGCAGCGGCTGCTGCAGGGGCAGCTACGGCTGCCGCCGACGCCGGGCGCCCGGGTACGGGCAGCGTCTCGTCGATCAGCAGGCCCATGACATTGGCCCCCCCCACGGGCCCCACCACTGCGGCGACGTCGGGCCGCTCGGCCAGAAAGAGGGCGATGGGAAAGTTGGATAGCAGCCCGCCATCCACGATGGCATGGCCCACGATGGGGCTCTCGGCCAAACGCTGCCTGGCCGGGTCCCACACCAGGTAGGGGCCCCAACCATCCTGCCACACCACCTCCTGCCACAACAGGGGGATGCTCATCGACATGCGCACGGCATAGATGACGGGCAAGCGCGGCGCGGTGCGATGGTTGAGCAGCAGCATCCTCGAGGCGGTGGTATCGGCGGCCACCAGGGTCATCTCGGCGCCGGTAGCGGCGTGGAACTCTTCCAGGGTGAGGCCGCCAAAGCGGCGCGGCTTGCCGGCGAACTGGCCCTCGTTCAGCTTGCGCTTGATCCACGTCAAAAAGGGGTCGGCCGCGTACCAGCCGCCGCGTTCCACGAAGGAAAAGAGATGGCGCCCCAGCGCGGTCCGTGCCAGTTGGCTGGCTATCCAGGAATCGACCTTTTTCTCGGCCGCGTCGGGCACGAACGGTAGGTCGATCTCGCCCAGCAGCCTGCGGATGGCGCTCTGGTCGATATCCTCCTCGTCGAGTGGCGAGGGATCGGCCATAAAGGCGGCGAACACCGATTTTCCGTTGGCGTCCTTTTCGTTGAGCACGGCCACCATCTCGGCGGGGCTATAACCGGCGGCCAGGATCGCGGCGGTGATCGCCCCGGCCGAGGTGCCCAGCAGGCGCCCGGGAGTGCGGGTGCCGTCCTTGAGTAGTTCCTCCAGCGCGCCCACAAAGACCATCCCCTTCGCGCCGCCCCCTTCGAAGACCAGATCGACAGTAGACATGAGAATAACCTCCTTCAACTGACCAGCCCGGATTGAGGGCCAGGTCTGGTACGCAACACCCCATTTCTCCAGTCGAAAGGCTTGCTTTTACGCTGTTTGTTGTATCTGTATCAAGTTGCCACAGGTGTCGTCGAAGACGGCTATGGTCACATGCTCCATCACCTTTGTTGGCTCCATGGTGAACTTGACACCGCGCTCCTTCAATCGTTCATGCTCTGCGCCAACATCCGAAACACCGAAACTTGTGGCAGGAATACCCTGCTCGAAGATCGCTTTCTGGTATGTTTTTGCTGCCGGATTATCGTTCGGTTCCAGTACGAGCTCGGTGCCGTCTTGATCGTCGGGCGAGACCACGGTGAGCCACCTGTATGGCCCCGCGGGGACGTCGCGTTTCTTCACAAAACCCAGGGTTTCAGTATAAAACCTTGACGCTTTATCCTGTTCGTCAACGAATACGCTGGTATATATGATTTTCATCGTGTTACTCTCCGGTTCTAGTTTTCCGTACCTGGTACCGCAACCGTAGTTCGCCACGGCTGTCATGCTGAGTAGTCCCCCATGGCGCGGTGCGCCATCTGGCCCGAATGCCATCCCTGTACGGCAATTTGCCCAAATTGCCTTCCCTGGTAGACGTCATCGATATCCTGTAGCGCAAGTTTTTCCTAACTTGCGGCCTATGGCATGAGTAGGGAACCGAAGGATCTCCGTTAGCTCTGGCCAGTCTCTATGTTCTGGGTAGCGGGCCCTGCACCCGTTCAAGATATCCTAGAGTATAGACGTCCACCGCTCGTGCCTTGTTCGCTCGCGTGATCGGACCGCGGGGCTCCAGGCCCGCCCTCGCCGCTACGGGCACCGCGTTCGACCGCGCCGCCTCCTCGCGCGCACCCTTGCCGAAATCGCTGGTGGGAATGATAAGCCCTTGCTCCCCTATTCAGCTTCCTGTGTTATAAGGATGATGCTGAGGGATAGCTGGATGGAAAGGCGGAAGGCGGTAGGAGTTCGTGGAGACGGTGATGATTCCTGAGGTGGGGATAACGCTGGATCAACTCTTGATGGCTGTGCGTCAGCTGGGGCCAGCTGCGCGCTCTCAGATAGCGCAGGCTCTGGTGGAAACGGAACTAGACGCGCCAAGCCTCTCCCACCCCTGCTGGCTCATGGCTCGAACGGAGATCAAGACCCCATGGTCCAGCCAGATGTCGAAGGTAAGGCCACGGGCCTCGCTCAGATCCTGCGCGGTGGGTTGATCCAGGATCACTGCAACATCGATGTCCGAGTCTGGGCGCGCCTCGTTTCGCGCTTTGGAGCCGAAAAGCAAGACCTCAATAAGCCGTGGCCCAAACCGTTCATCGAGTGTGCGAACGTAGGCCTGCAAAGCCCTTTCCTCCCTATGGGACAGGCTCGTCGTCATCATACTCGACCTCGTCTCCATGCTCCACCCGCAAAATGTCCGCCAGGCGCTCAACAAAGCTCTGCGCGCCAAAGATCAACTGCCGTGCTGAGGACTCGTTCAGGTCTGGGTTCGGACCATAGTCACTATCGAGACGCGCCTCAAAGGCATCGCGAAGGATGCGCCCGTATTGTGGTTCGATCAACCCAGGTTTTAAAGTGCTCGCCAAAAGCAGCGATCAAACCCTGATGCTTGCTGCGCCATAACCCTTGGCTACCAAGCAACGCTGTCGTAGCATAGAACATGGCCTAATACGCTCGCGACACAGCCGCTCGGAGATGGCCAAACTCCAAGTTATCTCGGGCCGCTGCCAGATCCTCCCAGGCCAGGGCAAGGTACTCCTCGATCTCGGCGCGAGACATTTTCTCACTCATGGTAAGCGCATTATAAACCAGTCAGCACTGATCCGCAAGTAGTCGCACAGCAATAGAATCTTCACATTGCACTTCCATGCTAGCTTTTTTGCCCTATAATGACACCAGAGCATCTCTGTGCCTGGGGAGGAGACAAGATGAACTTACCCAAGCTCTATGTCATCGGCGACAGCATTTCCATGCACTATGGTCCCTATCTGGAGCGCGCCCTGCGCGGAGTGTTCGCCTATGCGCGAAAGGAGGGCGAGGAGGAGGCTACGCTCAACCTCGATCGCCCCCAGGGCGCCAACGGCGGCGATTCCTCCATGGTCCTGGCCTTCCTGGAGGCCAAGCTACGCCGGGGCGAGCTGCGCCCCGTCCAGGATTGCGATCTGCTGCTGGTCAACTGCGGGCTGCACGATATCAAGAGGGACCCCCGGACGGGGGCCGTGCAGGTGCCCATCGCCGCCTATCGCGCCAACCTGGAGCGCATCGTGGGCCTGGTGCGCGGGGCGGGCCTGGCCATGGCCTGGGTGCGCACCACCCCTTGCGACGAGGCGGTGCACAATGTGCGCAATACCCAGTTCCACCGCTTCGCCGCGGACGGCATCGCCTACAATGCCGTGGCCGACGAGGTGATGGCCGCGGCGGGGATCGTCAGCATCGACCTGTACACCTTCACCGCCAACCTGGGGCCGGACCTGTACTTGGACCACGTCCATTTTCACGACCCCATCCGCCAGCAGCAGGCGGCGTATATCGCGGGGTGGTTGCAGCGGTGGCAGCAGAGAGGGTAGGCGCGGTTTCCATACCGCGTAAAAGGGCGGCGTCAATCAGGAAGGAGAACATACGATGAAGACATTCGAACCGAAATGCGGGGGCGCCTGGCCCACGATGATCACCCCCTTCGATGAGGGCGGGCGGATCGATTGGGGCGCCTATCGGGCGATGATCGCCTGGTACCTGGAGCACGGCGTGGGCGGGCTCTACGCCAACTGCCTGTCGAGCGAGATGTACGCCCTGGACGACGAGGAGCGCCTCAGGCTGGCCTCGGAGGCGGTGGCGATCGCTGGGGGCAAGGTACGCGTGGCCGCCACAGGCAACCTGGGCGAGACCCCCGCCGAGCACCTGGCGCTCTGCCGGCGCATGGCCGATACGGGCGTGGATATCGT
>CAYQDH010000281.1:0-5498 GCA_964416075.1 uncultured Anaerolineales bacterium
ATCTCCAAGAGCACCACGATGGTTATCAGAACCAACGCGGCAATGAAAAAAGGCTTGCGCAGGTCTCCCATCTAGCCCCTCCTTAGGATCGATCCCATTGTGCGTCAAAACTCAGCCGGGTTCAAGCGCCCCGCATGTGCCCCGCGCGTCCTAACGAGGAGGACCCCACTGGGCATCCAGCAGGGTCCTCGATGGTGGAGATGGCGGGAATCGAACCCGCGTCCAAAAAGTTCGACCAGAGATATGCTACAGGCATAGTCGGTCTATAAGGTTCTCGTAGGTCCGTGCCCGGCCGACAGGCCACTGGTCCCACCAGCCGATTCATCTTGGGCTCGCATTATCGGCGTCGGCGAGCCGCATCCCGATTTAGTCGTCGCCTACTCCCTCCCTCTCGGGATAAGGAAAGAGGTAGACGTGACCGGTCTTTGCCGATCAAAGCTTGTGCTTAACCGCTCTTAGGCGGCCATAGCATAAGCCGGAGCATAAGTGTTATTGGCACTTAATCATGGTGCCCCTGATTTACGAGGTGAGGCGCCTCGGCCTGCAATCGCTGACCAGCCCTCCCTGTCGAATCCATGTCATCCCCGTACCTATAAGTATAACGCATTTGTCAGGAATAGCAACTAGAGCGAGTGTCGCGGTGGCTTGTGGTATCCGGTTGCTTGGCCGCACACTAGCTCGAGTGTGGCGATGTAGCCAGCCACCTGCCAGTGCTTAACAGAATTGGTATCTTGGCCTCGAGGTTCTGGCGCCGCACCGGGACAACGTCAACCACATCGAAACCGCAGATGCGGAGGATATTGTCCAGGTTGGTGGCGCAGGAATAGGACCCTCCGCCTCCGCCTCCGGCCACACAGATGCCCGCCGCGATCTTGCCGCGGCCATCCTTGCCGAGGATCCCCTCTTTGCCGGCCTCGTGCCGACCAATACGGCGTAGGCGATCCAGAAACGCGCGCAGGCTTTCGCTTAGGTCGCCCCAGTAGACGGGCGTAGCAAAAACAACGACGTCGGCCGCTTTAATGCGGGCTACCAGAGCCTGAAAATCGTCCTCGATAACACATTGCCCCTGGCTACGGCAGATGCCCCAGCCGTTCGCCTCGCATTGGCGGCAGCGCTCAATCCTCAGCGCGGGCAGAAAAAAGGTCTCGGCTTGGCAACCGCCCTCGGCCAAGCCGTCGATCAATGCTCCAATAGCCCGTCCTGTTTGCCCTTCAGGATTGCGACTGCCCGATATGACCAGTGCTTGCATCTCTTACGCCCCTTTCATCGATGTGGTAGATCTTCTATGCCCAATATGTCTTTTTGGGGATTTTCAGACAGGTCAAAGGCTAGCCCTCTCTACCAGGCGTACGCTTCGGGTGCCTGATTCCCAGGCCCCGGGAAGATATTGTCCAAGCGGGCCAGGATCTCCTGGGACAACTCGATATCCAGCGCTCGAATGGCTGATTCCATCTGTTGCACAGTGCGCGGCCCGATGATAGGCGACGTAACCACTGGATTGTGCAGCAACCAGGCCAGGGCTACATTGGCTGGCTCCTCGCCCAACTCGCGGCAGAGCGCATCATACTGCTCCCACTGAGCCCTCTGACTATCAGACAGCTTAAGATTAGCGCGTCGCCCCCCTTGGGAAGGCTTCTGCGCCGTCCCCGCGAGCATGCCGCCCGCCAATGGGCTATAGAGCATCAGCCCCATGCCATAGGCGCGACACGCGGGGATCACCTCCAACTCGATCATGCGGCTGGTGAGGTTATAGACACTCTGCTCGGAGACCAGGCCCATGAAATCGCGGCGCACCGCGATTTCGTTGGCCTGGGCGATGTTCCACGCCGCAAAGTTGCTGCTGCCGACGTACAGTATCTTGCCCTCGCGATACAGCTGCTCCATGCCCTGCCAGATTTCCTCCCAACGAGGGCCAGGAGTGGTGTGGGGGGGATAGTAGGTGTCGAAGGTTTTTCCCAGCCAGGCCTGGTGATTCGCCGGGATAGTGCCGCGGTCGACATGATGCATCTGAAACAGATCTACATGGTCTGTCTGCATGCGGCGCAAGCTATCGTTACAGCCCTGGCGCAGGTGGTAGATCGAGAGGCCACGGTCATTGGGGCCACGGCCCATCGGCCCAAAGACCTTGGTGCCTAATACGATGTTCTCGCGACGACGATTCCCCTGGGCCAGCCACCGCCCAATGATCTCCTCCGTGCCTCCGTCCCCCTGGGGGTTGCCATAGCGATCGGCCGTGTCGAAAAAGTTGATCCCCAGTTCCATGGCGCGATCCATGATGCGAAAGCTCTCTTGTTCGTCGGCGCCCACGCCCAAGTTCATGGTGCCCAGGCATAAGCGGCTTACAAGTAATCCCGTCCGACCCAAATGCGTGTACTTCATTGCTACCTCCAAGTCGTCTCTGTAGTTGGCTGATGTCCCATGGTCTACAAGTGCTTTGCCCAGACTAGCTGGGGCCCGGCGTGGGCGTAACCTGAACGGCCACGGAATGCGTGCGCGAACTCTGGCTTGGCTGGGTGGGCTCGGTGGAAGTAAGCACATTGGCCGAGCCTGCTGTGTCAGCCCCCTCACTATCCAGACTGGGCCATACCCCTTCCAACAGGCACACTACGCCGGGCATGATATCCTCCGTCACCCGCGCCACGATGGAAACCCGTCCCTGTGCACTGGTCACCAGCACTTCTTGGCCATCACCAATCGCCCGGGGATACGCATCGTGTGGGTGAACCCAGATCGCCTGTTCCTCGCGCTCGCGAAACCAGGGCACGTTGCTGTTCTGGGAATGGATGCGGTAGCGCGACTTGGGCGTGATCAGGCGCAAGGGATATTGCTCAGTTGGGAATGCGATCCTGGCCGTGGGAACGGCGGGATACCCCGTACGAGCAAAAGCGGACGACGCCAGCTCCACCTTTCCAGATGGGGTGCTCAGAGGATGTGCCTGCGGGTCGGTCATAAAGTTTGCCAATCCCACACGCTCCTGATCGCGACCCCAGTAGATGCCCGTGGCCTTGAACGCGTCCACATCGGCGATCTCGGACGCCGCCAGGAAACTATGCAACCAGGCCGCCTCATCCCTATCCTCGGAAAAAGCATCGCCCAAGCCCGATCGATCCGCCAGTTCACAAAAGATGTCATAGTCGTCGCGCGCCTCGGCCAGCGGCCGCACGGCACGATGGGAATAGAGCACGTAATTTGCGTTGGGGAAGACGATATCCTCCCGCTCCAGCCAGGTGGTGGTCGGCAGCACAATATCGCAATAGCGCGCCGTGGGCGTCATAAAGTGGTCGTGGCACACGGAGAACTCGACCTTTTGAAAGGCGCGGATGCTTTTCTGCACATCGGCGCCCTGTGAGATATAGTTGCCTCCCACGTTGTAGATTGCGTGGATATCGCTGGGGTAGCCACCCGCGCGGCCTTCCAGAATGGCGTCGGGCCATCGATAGACAGGGACCGTGGCGTGGATAGGGTTGGTGGGCACAGGCAGGGAACCCACCCGTGGCACGGGTAGCCCGCCCCAGGCATAGGATCCTGACGAGCCACCGAGGCGGCCCAGGTTGCCGCTGGCCACCTGCAAAGCGATGGCCAGCCGGACGGCCTCCTCCCCACCTAGTGTGCGTTGCACCGAGAGGCCCGGCAGCAGGGCCGTAGGAGTGGCTGACGCATAGCAGCGTGCCAGTTCAATGATCGTCTCCGCAGGGACGCCACAGACCTGCTCAGCCCATGCTGGGGTCTTGGCGCTTCCGCCCGCATCCAGGCCCAGCACATGATCTCTCAGAGCCGCGAAACCGACACTATAGGTATCCACAAAGGCCTGATCCACAAGCCCCTCGCTGATCCACACATGTAGCAAAGCCAGCATCAGCGCGGCATCGGTACCCGGATAGATGGGGATCCAGCGACTGGCCAACTGGCGAACGGTTCGGGAGCGGCGCGGGTCGATGACAATGATCTCCGTGCCGGCCTTCTTCGCCTCTCCCAGGCGGCCCAGCAGCTCGCACCCAAAGCGACAGTCCACGGCATTGAGGCCCCACAGGATAATCAGGCGCGCATGTTGCAGTGTCGCCGGATCGATCCCCCGTGGCCCATCTCCCAGAACATAAGGGATAGTGTAGCTGGCCGCGCCGGAGCTGTAGCTGCCATAGCGGCTGGTGTAGCCTCCGTACAGGTTGAGAAAGCGGGGGAGCAGCTTGCTGGTGTTGTGCAGCGCCCCACGACAGGAGCCGGACCCACCCAAGGCAATGAACGCCTCGTTGCCGTATCGAGCTTTGATGCCCGCTAGGCCTTCGGCTACAAGATCTAGGGCTTTGTCCCAGGGGATCTCCCGGAACTGTCCCGAGCCGCGCGGCCCCACGCGCAACAGAGGGCGCTGTATGCGATCCGGCGCATAAAGCACTCGGTGTGCGTTGTAGCCGCGTATGCAGCCCGAGAGGTAGGGGCCACCCGCGGGGTTGTCGATGATAGAGGTGACCCGACCGCTTTCCACGGTAGCCAGCAAGGGACAGCCCCCCCCGCAATCCAGGTTGCAGGAGACGGGCAGCGTGCGTAGCATTTCGCCCATTGTGTAGTCCTTCTATTTCAGCTTAGCCCATCGCGCATGACCTGATTGTAAGGGAGATGGGCGTCGCACGCAAGAAGCGCGGAACACATGGAGAACCATCGCTGCCGAGCCGGGTGCCCGGGGCTGCGCAGTTGTCATCCCCAGCGACGCGAAGGATCCCCGTTTACTGGCGGAGACCCTTCGCTTGCGCTCAGGGTGACAGACCTGACGACTTTTGCGCAGCCCTGACCGGGTGCTTGGGTCCCTTGACGCGTGCTCTTGCTGAGATATACTTGTGTGTGGCCAATCTCGTCACCCCAAACGTTTTCGGTGAGTCTGTTCCAGTCGAAGGAGAATCGTACCATGGCCGTCAAGACTTTTGAGGAATACCTAACACAGGCTGCCATCGAGAGGGACCTGGACCCGCAGGTGGTGCTGGAGGTCTTGGCCAGAGCCAAGAAACTCGAGAGCGACGCACACAAAGAAGCCACCAAGGAGACACTGCAAAAGACGGGCCGGACCGCGAAAAAGTTCGGCCTGGGTATCGTCGGCGCCGCCAAAGGGGCCGTCAAGGGCGCGGCCGAGGAGGCTAAGAAGGTCGATCTAAAGCGCGCCGCGAAAAAGGCCGAGCAAGAAGCGGCCAAGGAGTCGACCGAGGCACTGGCAGAAGAGCCGGTCGAGGACGAACGCGACCAGCCATCGGAATAGCCTATGCGCCGTGCAGGTAGACTGGGATTGGCCGGGTGGCCAGAGGGGTTGCCTCGATACCAAGGCAAGGTCGGTGCGTCTCGCGACCCTCATCACGGTCATTCACCCAGGTGGACCTGCAAGCTTCTGTCCCAGCACATGCCCGCGCAGCCCCCACGTATCGCCATAACGCACGTGGTTGATCCAGCCCTGCACGCTGCTGTCGAGCTCGGCAAAGCTGATCTCACCAGCGCAGTAGTCGGCCCACCGCTCGCGC
>CAYQDH010000281.1:5508-7355 GCA_964416075.1 uncultured Anaerolineales bacterium
CGGTTTGCCGTTGACGGGGATCGTGACCTTGATGCTGCAAGCGTTGATTTCCGGGGAGCTGTCGAGATCGGCGAGTTTGCCTTGGCGGCGCAGTTCTTTCATGGCCAGCGTAGCCAGGTCCATCAGACAGGCCGGCTTGGCCGCCAGGCGGTCGCCGTGGCATCGCTCGCGCAGCCGCCGGGTGAACTTGACCACGTTGCGCGCTTTGACCCGGCGATGGTCGGGATAGACGACGAAACCCAACCAGGGAATGCCACATTCCACAGGCAAGACCTGGGCGCATGTTTCGTGGATATTGAGGCGCAGGCTAGCCAGGCGCGCGATGATGCGCCTCTTCCAGTCCCACAATTCGCTCTTGTTGTCACCAAAGAGGGCGAAATCATCCACGTAACGCAGATAGGCTGAGCAGCGCAGCTCGCGAACGACAAACTGGTCCAAGGGATTGAGGTAGCAATTGGCCCAGAACTGCGACGTCAGGTTGCCGATGGGTAGCCCGCGCGGCCGCGCAGCGGCCAGCAGGTCGTCGTCCGGGAACCATGCCATCTCGTATTCCTCGGACAGCACGCCAACCCCACTGGCGATGATGCGTTTGCACAACCAGAGGACGTCTGTATCGTGTACGGTTTGCGCGATGATCCCTTCCAGGATAGCATGGTCGATAGCAGGGAAGAACTGCTTCACATCGCAGCGCAGCACGTAGCGGTACTGTCGGGCAAACGCTTGTAGCCGGTCGATGGCGCGATGGGTGCCCTTGCCGATGCGGTTCGCATAGCTGTCCGCGATGAAGCGGCGCTCAAAGAGGGGCCCGATGATATTGCAGAGGGCATGATGGACCACTCTGTCGCGAAAGGGTGCGGCGCTGATCTTGCGCAGCTTGGGCTCGTGGATCATGAAGCTTCTGTAGGTGCCGGGAGTGTAGTTGTGGTCGACTAGCTCACGCTGCAACTGGAGCAGGTGGTCGGCCAGTTGGTGCTCGAACGCGGCGGCAGGCGCGCCGCCACGCTTGCCTCGGGCGGCCTTGCGATAGGCGAGACACAGATTATCCCAACTGCTGATGGCGCGATACAAGGGGGATGACATGCCCGGCGAAGAGATGGTGATCTTTACGCGAACCTACGACTTGCTGACATGGCTGCTCCCACACACCGTCAAGTTCCCCAAAGCGCAACGTTTTGTGGTCACCGAGAGATTGAGCGATGCCGCGCTCGACTTTCAGGAAGCGATCTTTGATGCCAATGCCCATGCTGGCCACGAGAGGCTGGCCCACCTAAGGCAGGCCGATGCCCACCTGAACAAGCTTCGTCTGTACTTGCGCCTGGTGCAGCGATGGGGCTGGCTGACATCCGGGCAATACGAGCACGTCTCGGCCATGGTGGCCGAGGTCGGGCGCCTGCTCGGCGGCTGGATCAAACAGACACAGGCGCGCTGAGCAAACACCGATCAGGAGCCAAGCGACGCTGTGGACAAGAGTGGGCATGGCGGGAGCGAATCCAGGCCATGCCCTACTTCGATATGCGCCCGGCCCCACATGCGAGGGGCGCGGACCAGACCCGCCTGCGCTATTCTTCTCCTTCACCTCGGCGGGAGGATGTTGCCAGCCTTCCGCATTGCTGGAAGCGGGCATCCCGTGCTGCCAGGGTATCCTGGCGCGGGATGCCGCCCGCCCGCGCCGCGAGCGCGCGAGCCAGAGAAGGGGGGAAGAACATGGGGGGCGGCGCACACCACCCGGAAACCGACATTGTTGTTCCTATTGTTTGGATGGTTCCTGTTCCGATAGGCGCAGCGCGCGTTGTTTCGATTGTTGTTCCACGAGCCGCCGCGCACCACCCGCCGCTAGTCCACAGGCA
>CAYQDH010000282.1:0-4637 GCA_964416075.1 uncultured Anaerolineales bacterium
ACGGCCCAGGGTGCGGACCTGGCCAAGATCCGCGACCAGGCCTTCATCAACATCATCATCGGCCAGCAACCTATCTCCGACTTTGATGTGTTCGTGGACCAGTGGACCAAGGGCGGCGGCGGTGACTGGACCAACGAAGTCAACGAGTGGTGGGCCACGCAGAGCAAGTAGTTCTTCTCGCAGACCAAGCGGCCCCAGACCTGGGGCCGCTTGGTCCGCTCGTGCTCCCAGGGGCAACCGAAATCGACCATGGTGCGAGGTTGGTTCCCAACCAGAAAGGGGCATCATACTTATGGCAATGGAGCAAGTACGGCCGAGAGTCGGAGGCCTATCGTCCGCCAAGACACGAAACTACTTGGCCAAGACCTGGCCTCTCTACGCGATGCTTGTGCCGGGCCTGGCAATCTTGGCGATCTTTCATTATTACCCTATGTATGGGATCGTCATCGCCTTTCAGGACTTTAACCCGGGAAAGGGTTTTACCCGGTCACCCTGGGTGGGGTTGGAGAACTTTCGCTACATCCTCGGCAACCCCGATTTTTACAACATCCTGCGCAACTCGTTCGTCATCTCCTTCCTGAAGATCGTCACGATGCAGATCTCAGCCGTGATCCTGGCGCTACTGTTGAACGAAGTGCGCATGATGTGGTTCAAGCGCACGCTGCAGACCATCGTCTACCTGCCCCACTTTCTCTCCTGGATCGTGTTGGGCGGCATTCTGCTCGACATGTTGGCCAGCAACGGCATCATCTCCCAGTGGTTCAAGTCGGTGGGCATCGAGCCGCCCATGTTCCTGGGCAGCAATAAATGGTTTGTGCCCACCCTGGTGGTGACCAACATCTGGCAAGGCGTCGGCTGGGCGACGATCATCTACCTGGCGGCGCTGACGAGCGTCGACCCCCAGTTGCACGAGGCTGCGGCCATCGACGGCGCCAGTCGGTTCCAGCGCGTGATGCATGTCACGCTGCCCGGCATCTCCACCACGATCGTGCTCCTGGCCTGCCTGGCCCTGGGCAACGTGCTGCAGGCGGGGTTCGACCAGGTGTTCATGCTCTACAACCCCGCGGTCTATGCGACCGGGGATATCCTCGATACGTATGTCTACCGCGTCGGCCTGATCTCGGCCCAGTACAGCGTGGCCGGCGCCATCGGCCTGTTCAAGTCCGTGATGGGCTTTGTCCTTATCGTGATCGCTTACTACCTGGCGGACCGCTTCGCCGGCTACCGCATCTTCTGAGCAAGGGACAGGAGACAGGAAAATGGTTGAAGAGAGAAGCTGGGGCAGCAAGCTGTTCGATGTGGCTAACCACGTCTTTCTAATCTTGTTTGGGTTTGCCTGCCTGTTTCCCATGATCCACGTGCTGGCCGTGTCGTTCAGCGATCGGGCCGCGTCGGTCGGCGGCTTTGTCAAGGTGTGGCCCATCGGCTTTACGCTGGCCAACTATGAAAAGATCTTTAAATCGGGCACGATCTATCAGGCGGGCTGGGTCTCGCTGCAGCGCACAGTGATCGGCACGCTGATCAACCTGCTGCTCACGGTCCTCACCGCCTATCCTCTTTCCAAGACCTCCGAGACGTTCAAGGGGCGGTCGGTGTTTATGTGGATCGTGGTCTTTGCTATGCTGTTCAGCGGCGGTGTCATCCCTTGGTTCCTGGTGATCCGCAGCCTGGGGCTGATCAACAAGATCTGGGCGCTCATCCTGCCCGGCGCGGTGCCCATCTGGAACGTGATCCTGACGATGAACTTTTTCCGAGATATCCCCAAGGAGCTGGAGGAGGCCGCCATCATCGATGGGGCCAACCATTGGCGCATCCTGTGGAACGTGTTCCTACCCATCAGCGTGCCGGTCTTGGCCACCATGACCCTCTTCTCCGCCGTAGGTCACTGGAATGCCTGGTTCGATGGCATGATCCTGATGACCAAGAGCACCATGTATCCCCTGCAGACCTTTTTGCGCAGCGTGATCGTGGCTTCGAACCTGCAGGCGGTGTTTACGCTCGACCCCAAAGAGCTGTACGAGCTCTCCGACCGCTCGGCCAGAGGGGCGACGATCTTTATCTCCACCATCCCTATCCTGATTGTTTACCCCTTTGTGCAGCGCTACTTTATCGTGGGCATCCGCCTGGGCGCCGTCAAGGGCTAGGCGCAGCGGAATCTGACCACCGAAAACCCGGAATACGCGGAAAAGAATGTTCGAAAGTAAGAGGCTCTCCCTGGGTAGGGAGAGCCTCTTCATTACTGAGATGTTCTTCTTTTTTCTGTGTATTCCGTGTATTCCGCGGTTTACTTGCCCGGACGCTCCAGGATTTTGGCCCAGGCGGGCTTGTTCCACTTGAAATGTGACGCCCAATCCTGTTCGTCGGGCAGGGCCAGTAGTTCCTCTACATAGGCCTTGGCCTGCTCATAGGATGTGGTGGGCCCGCGGTGATCAAAGGCGTAGACCATGGCCAGCGCGTCGACTAGCATCTCGGCATCGCCGGTGACATAGGCTTCCACTTCCCACTCGGCGCTCAGCACATGGGGCAGGATCACCTCGATCATCAGCTTGCGGGGCAGGGGGTCGAGCTGGATACGGTGAATGCCGCCCTTGTCGATGATGGCGGGCAATTCGACCACGTGGTGGTCGGGCACGCCGGGCAGCGCACCCTGGTTGGGCACGTTGATCTGGAATTTGCCGGGCACGTCGTTGGCCAGGGCATCGATGATCGGCACCTGCTGTTCGCGTGTCTTGACCGGGGGAAAAGCCTCCAGCAGCGAGCGCGATGGGTCATCCACCACCTCTTGCACCGCCTGCCATCTCTTCACCAGGCTGTCTTGCCAAGGCTTGCGGTGCAGCTCGGAGCCGAACCCACCCCAGGGACCGTACCAGAACACCTGGGTATCGATATCGGTCTTGTACCACCAGCCGCCGCCCCGCGTGGTATCGCCGATGGGCAGCAGCCCGAACTTGCGGTACTGGTCGATTACCACCCGGCTCATCTGGTCTTCCAGGCCGTACTTGTCCCGATGCTCCGCGCGGTCGCGCCAATAGGCCTCTGCCTTGGTGGCGATCCACTCATCCAGGATGGGATAAGCGTCCTGGCCCTCGTAGCGAAACTCGGTGAGCCAGATGCAGTGGTTCAGGCCCGGCGCCGTCCAGGTGACCTTGGCGGGGTCCAGGCCCAAGGTCTTGGCCACGTTGATGTAGCCATAGTGGCCGTGGCACAGGCCGATGATCTTGACGCCCGTCTCGCGCACGATGAGGGGCGTGCCCTCGCGCACGGGGTTGCCCGACTGGATCAGCCAGGCGTTGGGGCAGATGGCCTCCACGTCGCGGGCCACGTCGAGCATGAGGGAGAGGTTGTACATGTAGCCGATGGGAAAGTTGCCGCCCACCTGGGGGTACTTGTCGTGCAGGGCTAGCCGTCCCTCGCGCGGCATGTGCTCCTTGCCGGCGGTGTTGATGATGAAATCGGCCTCCTGCAGGGCCCTCTTGCGGTCGGTGGTGCGGTCGAAGGTGATCGAAGCGCCCAATTCCTTGACATAACGCTCGGCCAGGTGATGGATCGTCTCCAGGCGCTGTTCGTTGATGTCCATCAGGGTGACATGACTGCCCGCCAGGTTCTCGGTCAGGCAGAGGTCCTTGACCACGCCGAGCGAGAACTGAACGCTGCCGGCACCGATAACGGTTACTTTCACTGGTGTAGCCACGACTTGCTCCCTTTCTTTTGTTTGATGCTGTACCATCGATAGGTATCGGCTATAGTCAACGGAGATGCTTCACTTCGTTCAGCATGACATAACAATGACATAACACTGGTATAGACGCGATTTCCATATCGCGCGTTCTCGGCAGGTACCCTCCAGCCCGTCATTCGCGCATGCCCAGGCGCAGGATCTCGAACACCCTGGCGCGTACCAAGCGCACAAGCAGCATGCCCAGCACCGAGATCAGCACCACGGTCATGATCACGGCGATCCACAGTGCGCGCGCGTTGTCGATGTAGGGCAGATAGGGGGGAATGGGAACACCCCTTACCTCGGTGAGCTGCAGATAGGGCACGTACAGGCGCGCCCCCAGGATACCCATGGCCGTGCCCACCACGATGCTATAGCCCAAGGCCAGCCCCCACTCTACGAGCAGGGTGAGCATCACTCGGCCGCGGCCCATCCCCAGTGCGCGCAGCACGGCAAAGCGTACCGTGCGCTCGCGCACGATCGACGCGCTGTGGAGCAAGAGACCCAACAGGGAGAGCAACGCGCCCCCGATAAAGGAAAACGAGAGCAGCCCAAAGATGCCCACACGCTCCAGCCGGGCATAGTCCTCGGTCAGGACCAGGGGTAAGTTGCCCACCGATACGAGCCCCTGTTGTGTGGCGCGCTCCACCTCGCCGGCAATGCGCTCGCTATCGGCCCCTGGGGCGACGCGCATCCAGATGCCATAGGGCAAGAGCCCGCCGGTCTCGGTCTGCAGATAGTCCAGGTTGGTGACGAATGTATGTTCCCCCTCGGTGAGCATGGTGGGAAAGTAATCGAACGTCCCTACGATGGTGAACTCGAACGAGTACCACTCGTTCTCCTCCAGTTGCACGTTCAGGCGGATGGTGTCGCCCTCCCCCACCTCCAGTTGCCCGGCTACGGCGTTAGGCACGAGGAT
>CAYQDH010000282.1:4647-7348 GCA_964416075.1 uncultured Anaerolineales bacterium
CCGTCGGACCAGATCCCGGCGCGCTCGGCGCCCAAGCGGTTCAGCATCTCGCCCAGGGAGCGGGTCGAATAGTCCTCCCGGTAGTAGGTCACCTCTGCGAATCGGATGCGGTCCACCGCGAGCAGCCTGCCGCTGGCCTGCACCTTACCGGCTTGCACGGCCGCTTTGTACTGGCCCACAGGCGAAACCGCACGCACCCCCTCGATGCGCTCGTAATCGCTCACCGGCAAGCGCGCCAATCCCTGCGCCAATTCCATACCGGTGGATGAGCCGCCGTCCCTCAGGTTATCCTCTTCCGTGCGTGGCTTGAACGTCAGATCGCTGCCGATCTCGTATTGCCGCCTGTCCACCAGCCAGCGGTCGGCGCTGCGCGCTAGGGAAGCATAGAAGACGCCGATGCTGAGGGAAAGCACCAGGAGGTACACGGGCGTGCGATACCGCCCGCCCTCACGGCTCAGGTCCACCAAACCAAGATAGCCGGATATGCCGGGCAGCAGCCGGCCAACCCAGGCCAGCGGCCGGGCCAGCAGGACAAAAAGCTCGGCAAAGATCAGCGGCACAGTGAGCAGGAACAGAGAGGGCGCGATCAGGATGAGTGGATCGTGCGTAGGGTCATTGGGCGTCCAGCTTACCAGGCTGAGCGATCCACTGGCCACCAGTTGCTGGTAGCCATAGACGGTTGCTGCACCCAGGAACCCGATCAGGAGCAGTCGTGCGCTGCCCCAGAGCAGTGGGCGCCGCGCGCTCTGCCGCTCGTGCAGGACGAGGGTCAGCCTGGAGAGCGACCAACTCGGCACCACGCGAAACACAACGGTGATCGCAGCGGCGAGGAGCACCAACCGCCAATCCACCGAGGCCAGGTTCACCTGAAGTGGCTCGCGCGGCACGAAGGAGAGGAAGCTGGAGGAGTACCCCAGGATGGATGCCACGAGCATTCCCAGCGCGATGCCCAAGGGTACCGCGAAGAGCAGGATGACCACCGTCTCGATGGCTGCCAAGCCCACGATCTGCACTCGGCTACTGCCGCGGCTGGTGAGCACCGCCGTCTCCTGGGATTGCAGCCGGTTGTAGATTACCGACATGGCGCCCAGGAAATAGAGGGTGATGGCCACCAGGGGTAGGCTCACGCCGGAAAAGAGCAGAATCAGGTCCTGCTTGCGGGTCTGTCCGCGTAGCAATTGCTCGATGGGTGCGCCCTCCATCGTGCCGGCGGGTAGGCGCTCCGCGACCTCGCGGCCTACGCTCTCCAGGGCGGCGATATAGTGATCCGCCCGGCTCAGGTTCATCTTACCTTCGTCAAAGACGAAGTACCAAAAGACATACCTGGCGGCGGCCTCGTAGCGGGGATATACATGCCGAGCATAAGCCTGGGGTGTGGTATAGAGGTTTTGGTCCAGATTCCAGGAGGGGTCGGTGTACCAATACTGCTCTTCGGGGTCGATCCGTTCCCAGGTAGCGACGATGCGCACGGGGATACGCTGGATCGAGGGGTCAAAGAGATCGCCGAGCTCGTAGAACTCGCCTACCTGAAGGGCCCGTGCCGCGGCAAAGCTTTCCTCCACCCAAAGGGGCAGGTAGTCTACGCTGTCGAGGCCTGCGCTGATAGGCTCTCCAGACACGATGCGGACATGCTCCTCGATCTGATCCACGGTAAAGACTGAGGCGTTTCCCAGGCGTTCTTGCTTGTACCGTGTATCTCCCTCACGAGGCAAGAGATCGTATCGCCGGCTATTGGCCTGCATGTAGGCCGCCTCAGTGGGCAGGCCCACGGACGATACCAGGATCTGGTGAATCCAGCTACCGTAACTCTCGGCATCCTCGAGGGTGATCGGAAAACGCGCCTGCCCGGACGCATGAAAGCGCACGGCAAATGGAGGGCGATGCTTGAGCCTGCCGATGCCCAGTTCCTGCTTCATGATCTGCCGGCTGACCGCATCCGCAAAGACCGGGATACAGACGATGATGCCAACGGTCATGGCCGTTGCCAGGACTAGGAGAGAAGCAAGGCCCACCCGACTCTTGAGCCGCTTGAAAGCAAAAACCAACAGAACCAGAAAGGTCAACCCTGGTACCTCTCAGCCAGGGCTTTGCCAGAGTTGCCTATGCTGTCACCCTGAGTGTGCCTACGCAGCGTGGGCCTAACGAAGGGTCTCCGCCATAGTAAACGAAGATGTTTCGCTTCGCTACCTATGACGTGTACCGGGGCCGGCAATTTGGGCAAATTGCCGTACGGGAACGTCATTCGCTCCCTGTTGGCGCCCCGGCGCCATGGGTGACTAAACATGACATAAGCGCGACAATGACAAAGCCCTACCTCTCAGCAATGTGGGGCCGCACCAGACTCGCTTGTAGCATCGCGTAAGTATACCATAGCTCCGGGTAGCGCTGAAAACGAACGCTGCCTCACCCGGGAAGGGTGCCGGCGGAAGCTCTGCGAAGGCGGCACAGCGGATGCCCAGGGGCGGCCGAGGCGCCAACAATTGACAGATGCCGCCTAACGGTATACAAATCACGCCAATCTTGCTCGCCTGCACGACAAGCCATACCAGGAGGTCCAGTGACCATGTCCAAGCCATTTCGCGGCGTTTTTACCATTCCCGCTACACCGTTTGACGAGAGTGGGCAGATAGACGAGGGTGATCTACGGCGCGTCGTCGATTTCTGCGTCGAGTGCGGCGCCCATGGCCTCGTCTATCCGGTC
>CAYQDH010000283.1:0-7322 GCA_964416075.1 uncultured Anaerolineales bacterium
CGGGATGGCGTTTCTGATCTGCTCTACGAGTCGGGCGAAATCTGCGGCACTGTACCGGCGACCCATGCGCCGCAGGGTAGCTTCGCAGCCGCTCTGCAAGGGCAGATGCGCGTGCCGACACAAGCGCGGATCGGTCCAAAGCTCCAACATCTCGGGCGAGAGATCCCATGGCTCGATCGATGATAGGCGCAGGCGCGTTACGGGTAGGTCTAGTATTCGGGCCACCAAGCGGGCCAGGGATCGCCGTTCGCCGAGGAGCAACGGCGCACCAATGGCTGTGTCGCGCCCATAGGCGCCGATATTGACGCCGGTAAGGACGATCTCAAGATACCCTTCCGCGAGTCGCTCTGAGATCTCTTCCACGATTCGCTCGGGAGAAACGCTCCGTTGTGGACCGCGAGCGATATGAACTATGCAAAAGGTGCACCGATTGTCACAGCCATCCTGGATCTTGACAAAGGCGCGGGTGTGGCCTCCGGTCAGGCGATGGGCTGCCGTTTGAGTGTAGGAATCCGGACGTGCTTCATCGTCCGAGGTGATGGCGAGAAGTCGATCGACGAGAGCATCTTTGCTCACGTTGGCCACGACGAGATCGACATCGGCCAGCGCCTGGACCTCCTGAGGATCGATATCCACATAGCAGCCGGTCAGCGCCATTCTCATCGTGGGGTTAGTCCGTCTGAGGTGGCGGATCAACTGGCGGGACTTGCGCGCGGCGATGTGGGTGACGGTACACGTATTCACCACGGCCCAATCCGCCAAGCGCGGATCGCTGACCAGCATATGTCCTCGACGTTCGATGTCGCGAGCCATAGACTCGATCTCGGCCTGGTTGAGTTTGCAGCCAAGAGCGGTAAGATAGAAATTCATCCTGGTTATCATACCATCGATCAGAAGGCTCTCCAAGCTAAGGTCATCGCCGGTCGCGGGCGCCAATTGTGCAATTGAGGTAGCCAATCTGGGCCTGGTCATGCGTTCAGATGGCTTGGTCCTCGTTTTGATGGAAGGTATAATGGAGCGGCCACACATCGAGGGGATATCACCATGACACTCATCTACTGGACTCTGGCATGGATGGTAGGCATCGTAGTGGCCCACGAGGGCGAACTTATGCCCATCGTATGGCTGAGCTGCCTCACCCTCAGCGCCGTGCTTTTTGTAGCCGGGAGGCGCTCGTCTGGGCTGCGTCTGGCGTCGCTGTTGCTTGCCGCCACAGCATTAGGGGGATGGCGTTACCTGCTGTCCCGCCCCTCCTTGGGCCCCCATGCTCTGTCTTACTACAATGACCGTGGCACCGCGGAGCTACGAGGCTATATCTCGGCAGAGCCCAATGGGAGAAGCACATATACTCAACTGGAAGTTACTGCCGTGGAATTGGTGTCCGCCGGCGCACGCCAGATGGTGGACGGCAAGGCCATCCTCAATGTGCCACCCTACCGCTCTTTCGAATATGGTGACGTGGTGCGGATCGAGGGACAACTGGAGACTCCGGCCCAGTTCACGGATTTTGACTATCGTGAGTATCTGGCCGCGCGTGGGGTATATAGTGTCGTAAAGCGGCCCCAGGTGCAACGGCTTCAGGGTCGTGGGGGCTCTGCGGTGTTGCGAGCCATATACCGGATCAAGAGCGGCTTGCGTCGAGACATCGAGGCCATGTTGCCCGAGCCAGAAGCTGGCCTACTCAACGGCATTCTACTTGGGCTGGGACATACGCTGTCTGATGATTTGGCCGAGGCGTTCCGGGCCACGGGGCTTTCCCATATCATCGTCATATCGGGTTTCAACATAAGCCTGGTTGCACAAGCCGTCATGGCCAATGGGCGCCGCTGGATGCATCGTTGGGCTGCCGTGGTGGCCAGCGTGCTCGCTATGGTGCTCTATACGGTGCTCGTTGGCCCTTCGGCGCCCGTGCTGCGGGCGACCTTGATGGGTGGACTCTTTGCCCTAGCCCCCCTGGTTGGTCGACGCAGCCATCCGCTCACTAGCCTGGCAGCGGCTTCACTGGCTATGAGCGCGCACAATCCACTCATTCTTTGGAGTGTGAGCTTTCAGCTTTCGTTCGCGGCAACTATCGCTCTGCTGGTGGTCGAGCCAGTTTGGGCGCGCCGGATGGCTAGATTGGCCGTCCACCGGGCAAGCACCGACCGTTCGATATCATGGGCACGGGCACTGCGCGATGTCTTGCTGACGACATGTGCCGCCCAGATAGTGACCCTGCCGATCCTGTGGTATCATTTCCGGCAGGTATCCACCATCGCGCCGCTGGCCAATCTGCTGGTTTTGCCGGCGCAACCATTCATACTTGGTTGGGGTTGGGTGGCTATGGTGCTTGCAGCGGTATGGCTTCCCCTGGGTCGCTTTGTGGGCTGGCTGATCTGGCCTCTCTTGCGCTATACGACGATTGTGGTGGAAGGACTGGCCGCCCTTCCATGGGCCCTCATTCGTGTGCCCTCGGTCTCTCCCGTCGCTGTTGCGATCATGTATGCGATGTTGGCTGCCGCAGTCTTTCTTCCCGGCAAGGTTCGCCCCATCTTGCAGGGGATCAGGAGCATGGGGATGCGTATGGTACGAGCGGGGTTGGCTGTCCCGATTCTGGGCCTAACGGGCATCTTGGTGTGGGCTAGCGTACTCTCTCTCCCTGATGAGCGCCTTCACATTCACTTTCTGGACGTGGGGCAGGGAGATGCCATTCTCGTGCGCACGCCCGAAGGGCATACGGTCCTGGTGGATGGCGGCCCCGATCCCTTGGTGTTGGCCTCGCAGCTGGGCAAGATCCTACCCTTCTGGCAGCGACGCATCGACATGTTGGTTCTGACACATGGCGACAGCGATCACCTCGCTGGCCTGTTGCCCCTGGTGGACCGGTATCGCATCGAAGCGGTCTTGGAACCTCCCGGGATGCCAGAGAGCGCACTGCTTACCCAGTGGCATGCATCGCTGGCCAGTCATGGGATCATCCCACGCCAGGTATGGTCGGGGGCAAAGGTGCGCCTTGGCAGCGAGGTATCGCTCCAGATGTTGAGCCCGGACCTAGAGTTGGCCAGTTCGGCCGATGCTTCAACGAACACCGGCTCGCTAGCCATGCAGATTAGCATGGGAAGATGCCGTGTGCTCTTAATGGGGGATGCGGACGAATTGGCGGAAGGCCGCATGTTGCAACAGGGGGGGATCACGCCGTCTCTGCTGCTCAAGGTGGCACATCATGGAGCCAAAACGGCCACTTCAGAAGCCTTTCTTGATGCAGCTCTTCCTCAGTATGCTGTAATCAGTGTGGGAGAGGATAATCGCTTTGGGCATCCCGACCCAGCTGTATTGGATCGGCTCGTCCAAGCAGGTTGCCGGGTCTATCGTACCGATCAGGTTGGCGCCATTCGCCTGAGCACCGACGGCAACCGCTACTGGATCGACTTTTGATGAAGAAAGGGGAACATGCGCGTCGTACCATTACTGCAGGTGGGCAACATGGCCGACACAATCTCGTATTACCGGGAGTGCCTGGGCTTTACGGCGGACTTGGTTTGGCCGGCGGATAACCCCAAGTGGGCACGCGTGTCGCGCGGGGATATCAGCTTTCTCCTGACGATCGATCTAGGTACAAGCTCCAGTCCGTTCATTGCAGAGAAGGGCAATGGGGTGGTCTTTTATATTGTAATGGACCAAGTGAGTGCCATGTATGAGGATCTGATAGCAAAAGGCGCCATCGTCGTGCAAGAGTTGCAGGATTTTGGTGGACGAAGGCAGTTCAGCGTGGCAGATCCCAACGGGTATGTACTCGCCTTCAGCGAAGAGTTCACGGATCCGTCACCGGTACGGCCTTGACAGATATCTCGGTGTACACAAGGGCGGCCCGGCCACAACGACACAACCCCAAGAGTGACCGAGCCGCCACACGATCGCTGCGCTCGTACTAGCCTTCCATAGGCACGGGCGTCAACCAGCTATAGCGGTCTGGGACGCGACCAGAGACGATATTGAAGAACGCTTCCTGAAGCTGTGCGGTGATGGGGCCGCGATGACCAGGGCCTACCAGGATATGATCGACGGAACGGATCGGTGATATCTCGGCAGCGGTGCCTGTGAAAAAGATCTCGTCCGCGATGTACAGCTGCTCCCGTGCGATCAGGGTCTCACGCACCTCATAGCCCAGGTCGCGGGCCAGAGTCAGCACGCACTGGCGCGTGATCCCACCTAGGATAGAGGCAGACAAGGGAGGCGTATAAAGCACGCCATCCTGCACTAGAAAGATGTTCTCCCCACTTCCTTCGGAGACATAACCGTTTATGTCGAGGGCGATGGCCTCGGCATAGCCATTCTCAGCAGCCTCCATGCGCATTAGCTGTGAGTTGGTATAGTGGCCTCCCACTTTGGCGGACGCTGGGAATGTGTCGGGCGCCATGCGTCGCCAGGACGAGACGCCGACATCCACTCCACGTTCCAGCGCTTCGGCGCCCAGGTAAGCTCCCCACTCCCACACGGCCACGATCATCTGCACAGGCGAATTGCGTGGCTCGACACCCAATTGTCCGTATCCACGAAAGATGAGGGGGCGAATGTAGCACGACTTTAGTTTGTTCTTTGCCACGGTGTCGGTGATGGCCTGTGCAATCTGCTGCTCTGAAAAGGGCAACTCCATGCGATAGATCCTGCACGAGCGCGCCATGCGCCGGACGTGTTGTGGTAGACAGAATACGGCGGGTCCGGTGGCTGTTTCGTAGCAGCGGATCCCCTCAAAGATACTGGAGCCATAGTGCATGGCATGCGATAGCACATGCACCTTGGCCTCGTCCCAGGGGACGAAGTTACCATCGAACCAGATCAGGTCGGACTTGGGCATAGCCATAGAATCATTGCTCCTTTCAGAGGCCATCGTGCTTGTATGAAGAATCTTTGTGCTTGTACAGCATAGTCAACCGGGGCAAAGCCCGGAAGCTCAATCTTTCACTATCACGCGCGCTCTTGTTCGGTCCAGGCGTTAAGGGCTCGAGGATAGGAGCCAAAGACGCGTACGAAGGTGGCCATCTCCTGCAACTGGGCCAGAGCACGCTGGCAGCGCACTTCGGTCAAGCTACCGAGGAAATCAAGGTAGAAGATGTACTCCCAGGGCACACCGCGCAGGGGACGAGACTCGATCTTGGCCAGGTCGATATCACGTAAGGCAAACGCGCTCAGGCATCGAAACAGCAGGCCCGGCTCGTTGCGCCCGGCAAAAGCCAACGATGTCTTGCTGGGCACATCCGTCGGTGTCCGTGCCTCCACCCCCAGGGCAATAAAGCGGGTATAGTTCGACTTTTCGTCCTCAAAGTTGGGACGTAGAACCGACATACCATAAATCGTTGCCGCTCGTGCGCTGGCGATGGCCGCTGCATCGCGTGCTCCTTGCTCCTTGACCAGGCGGACACTCCCTGCAGTATCGTGTGTGGCGATAGTCTCTACCTGGCCCAGCTCAGCCAGCGAATTCTCGCATTGTGCCAAAGCCTGAGGATGTGAATACACCCGGGTTATCTCCTGAATATGGACGCCGGGATGAGCGATGAGGCAATGCGAGACACGCAGGTTGTACTCCGCTACGATGTAAAGGTTATGGCGCAGGAGAAGATCGTAATTGCGATGGATGCTGCCGGCCAACGAGTTCTCCACCGGCACCACGCCGCGCTCGCAGTCACCCCCCTGGACGGCGGCAAAGACTTGATCGAACGTCGCACAGGCCACAGCTGTCACTTCTTGACCCCAGAGGGCAAGGGCTGCTTCTTCGCTGTAAGCGCCATGTTCCCCCTGGAAGGCCACGCGTATTTGGGGTAACGGATGCATGGCCCATTAGCCTCCGGGTTGCAGCTTGCGCCGGGTATACTCGACCAATCCACCGGCGGCGATCAGTTCCAGCATAAAGGGTGGGTAAGGCGTGGCTTGGTATGCCTGGCCCGTATCTCGGTTTCGAATAGCTCCTGTCGCCAGGTCGATCTCCAGGGTTTGTCCTGCCATGGTGGCTTGCGCTGCTTCGGCGCACTCTAGAATGGGCAGGCCGATGTTGATCGCATTACGGAAAAAGATGCGGGCAAAGCTCTCGGCTACCACACAGCTCACACGGCAGGCTTTGATGGCCACAGGCGCGTGCTCGCGTGAGGAACCACAACCGAAATTCTTGCCTGCAACAATGATGTCTCCGGGCTGGACGTTCTTGGCAAAGAGGGGATCGAGGTCCTCCATGCAGTGGGATGCCAGCTCTGCCTCTGAGGTGGTGTTGAGGTAGCGTGCAGGGATGATAGCATCGGTATCCACATTGTCCCCGTACTTCCAGACTTGTCCGTTGATGTTCACGTTGTGCTCCTTGCGGATTTTTCAGCCAAAACTGCGCGGCCCCAGCCGTGGCTGCGGATTGACGAACTAGATCAGGGCCCCAGCCTCTGCTGCAGGACCTCTCGTACGGCGGTCACATCGGCAGCAAGCTCTACGGGCGGGTTTCGACGCAGGGCGCTGATCCCCTGCAGGTCGCCGTTGTGATAGTCTACCTTAAAGTCGGTGAACTTGAGCCCATGAGCGGTGGATATGACCACCACGCGATCGCGAGCCCGAATCTCGCCTCTATTTACCAGCTTGAACAAGGCTGCTAGGGCTACGCCGGTGTGAGGGCAGCTGTACATGCCTGTCAGATCAGCACGGGCTGTTGCATCGACCAGTTCATCCTCGCTGGCCTGCTCGACGATGCCGTCAAAAGCACGCATCACTTTGGCAGCCTTTTCGTAGCTCACTGGGTTGCCGATTTGGATGGCGCTGGCCAGGGTTCTCCTGGCCTGGACTGGAACAAGGTGCTCGAAACCGTTGAGATAGCTAAGGTAGAATGGGTTGGCCTGATCCGACTGCGCAGCCACCAGCCGTGGAAGTCGCTGGATCAGGCCAAGTTCCTTCATTTGCATAAGACCTTTGCCCAGGGCTGTGACGTTGCCCAGGTTGCCTACGGGTATGATGATCCAATCGGGTACTTCCCAATCGAATTGTTGCACAATCTCAATGCCCACTGTTTTCTGGCCTTCGATTCGCAAGGAATTCATCGAGTTCGCCAGATAGATACTGTGGTCGTGGGTGATCTCTTTGACGATGGCCATGCAGCCGTCGAAATCGGTGTCGAGAGACAAGACCAGAGCACCATTCGAAATAGGCTGGATCAGTTGAGCGGTAGAAACCTTGTTACGAGGTAGGAAGACAATAGAGCGCAACCCTGCGGCGGCGCAGTAGGCGGCCAGAGCGGCTGAGGTATCGCCGGTAGAGGCACACGCAATGGCTCGGATGGGGGCGCCATCGGCTATCATCTGCTTGACCACACTGAC
>CAYQDH010000284.1:0-7022 GCA_964416075.1 uncultured Anaerolineales bacterium
GATTGGCTGTTGACGATGGCACGGTCTACGGCGACCACGCGGATGACATAGCCGCACGGCTTCATCCCAGCCGTATCCAAGCTCCAAGCGTCGCCCGGAGCGACCGCCGTATTAGCCAGCCCCGAGTTGGGCGCAGGAACGCCCACCCCCGCGGGATTGACGGCCGGCTCCACGCCAAGGCTGTAGCTGCCGAGATAGTCATCGCGCGCTACAAACGTCCCGCCGATGACGGTCCCTGAGCCGAACTTGCCGCAATCACCAGCACCCGTGGTGATGACGATCGAGACATCGGGGGCGGTGTTGTCCAGCTGGATGAGATGCGTATCCTGCCCCACAGGGTTTCCCCCCGCATCATAGGTGGTCAGCTTGACCTGCCACCGCGCATCGCCCGTGGTATCCCACTGCGCCAGGACGCTGTTGACGTTGTCGGTGAAGGGCAGATAGTTGTAGCGCTGGGTGATCGGGTTGGCCTGGTGCACAAAGGTGGTGCCATCCAGCCGTGTGAGGGTCAGGTTGGTCACCACAGGCGTCGGCGCTCCGACGGGGTTGCCTCCGGCATCTACCACTGTAACCTCCACCTTATAGCTGTACCCTACCAACGGCGCGCCCTGCACGGTGACGCGCCCGCCAAAGGGAGATGGCCGGCCGAGCGAGTCGGGCGGCAGGTTGTTGGTGGCAAAGACGGCCGTGCTGGTGGTCAGGCCGGTGACGTTCCCGATATGCGCCACCGGGATGCCGCCGAGGATGGCGATTTTGCCCGCCGGCACCTGGGCCGACGGCGCGATGTGGACCACCGTCTCTTCGCGGTTGCCCCACGTGGGCACATAGTTCGGGTTGCCCGAGGGGGGTGCGACGTTCCAGGACAGGATAGCCCGCACGCGCAGCAGCTTCGGCCCGAGGGCGCAGATCTGGCGCCAGGCGTTGAGGTCCACCGGCAGGCGCACAGCATAGTGCACGCCGTCGCGAGGCGTATTATCCACGTCGTACGCCTGCACCTTGGTGGTGCCCAGGTGCGTGGCAAAGGAGCCGTCCCCCGACGTATCCGCCCAGAAGGAGACGTATTCGGGGCTGCCCTGCGTGCAAGGCCCGCCCGAATAGCCCGAGCTCTTTTTCACCTGGATCACCCCCACCAACGTGTCCGGGGTATTGGGGTCCAGGCCGATGCCCACCAGCTCCTCATAGCTGGTATCGCCGTCCGTCTGGGGAAAGAGCAGGTCGATGATCTTGGGATCGATCTTGATCCCTGGCAAGAGCTGAGAGTAGGCCTCGGCGCTCAAGGTCGTTTTGGAGGTGGCAAAGGCGTGCAGCTCCTTGAGCGCGTAGCGATGCACGGGCACTCCCTTGTCCTTGTACATGGCCGCCAGTTGCACCGCCCCCAAGGATTGCTCCTTGGTCTTGATCGGCGTCTCCAGATCCAGGACCTCCGCCCAGGGCTTGGGCAGCTTGACCTTGGCCAGCTTGAACAGGTCGAGCGGCGGGATCAGGCGCAGCGGCTCCACCAAGATGGTTGATTCGCTGACATTGCCCCACACCGGGCACCAGTTCGGCTGGTTCGCCGGAGGGGGGTTGTTCCAGGAGAGGATCGCGCGCACCTTGATCAGCGGGTCAAAGAAGCAAAACTTGCGCAGGGGGTCGACGGCCAGCGTCACCGCGTATTCGAGCCTTTTGTTCCCTTCGGTGCCCTCGGGGATATCGAAGGATTGGAAGCTGGTCATGCCCTGGTCCTGCCAGGTGGCGCCGTTGTCGAATGACAGGTAGAAACGTACATACTCGGGCGTGCCGGGACCACAGACATCGGTGCCATAGCCGCTCGGCTGGTTGATGTACACGATGGCCTCGAGGCGCTCCTGTTGGGGATGGTATCCCACGCGCCCCAGGGTCTCATAGGTGGTGTTGCCCGCGATCACGGCCACGGGCGGAAGAGGACTGGTTACCAGGTTGCCAAAGTAGTTCGGGTTCGTGAGCAGCAGGGCCTTGAATGCCGTGCGCTCCTTGGGATGCGCGTCCTGCGGCGGCCGTGTCGGTTTCTCCGCCGCATGGGTTGGTTCCGCTGCCATGGGTATTGCCTCCTATTGTTCCACTAAAGCAACGTCCTTTGGAAAGAGGGCCCACCTTGCGGCGGGCGCATGGGGGCTCGTGATACGCTAAGCCACTGGACCCTATTCTTTAATAATATGATCAACATCATCATTTTTAGTATATCACCGCTAGAGTGGCAAGTCAAGCATTTTTAGCATGGCAGTCAATTGCAGGGCAACGACGAGCCAAGCTCGACAGGACCGAACGGTTTGCGCCGCCGGGGCGTACAGGATATAAGGAGTGTGGCCTTTTCCGCGCGCCGCGAAGGGAGGACAGGCAACGGTCTGAGGGGCACGGTGCTCGCGGCGGCCATTTTTGGGGCGGTCTACGGCCTCGTGGCAGGGTACATGCTGGTGCGCCTGCTCAGGCGCGCGCGCGACCAGCGAGGCTAGTTCGGCTGTCGCAGGCTTTGCCACCTCCGCGCAATCGTCGTACAATGCACGCATCCTTTGACCTAATAAGGGGCGTGCAGACCATGCCAGTTCAGGATATCCAATCGTTCTCCAATTCCATCATCGACAACGTCGAGCGAGTCATCGTGGGCAAACGCGAAGCCATCGAGCTGGTGATGGTGTCGCTCTTGTGTGAGGGGCACGTGCTCATCGAGGACGTGCCGGGGGTGGGCAAGACCATGCTGGCCCGCTCGGTGGCTATCTCGTTGGGGGCTAGCTTCAAGCGGTTGCAGTGCACCCCCGACCTGATGCCCAACGATGTGACGGGCGTATCGGTGTACAACCAAAAGACGGGCGAGTTCGAGTTTCGCCCCGGGCCCGCCTTTGTCAACATCCTCCTGGCCGACGAGGTCAACCGCGCCACGCCACGCACCCAGTCGGCGCTGCTCGAATCGATGGGCGAGTACCAGGTGACGGTCGATGGCGTGACCCGACCCCTGCCGCGGCCCTTTTTGGTGATGGCCACGCAGAACCCCATCGAGTACGAGGGCACCTTCCCCCTCCCCGAGGCGCAGCTCGACCGCTTCCTGATGCGCATACAGATCGGCTACCCCACGTTCGAGGATGAGCAGCAGATCCTGACCAACCTGCGCCGCGCCCATCCCATCGAGGCCCTCGGCCAGGTGGTGGATGGGCTGACCTTGCCCTCGATGCAGTCCAACCTGTGGGATGTGACGGTGGATGACACCGTGCGCGACTATATTATCCGCCTGGTGCGGGCTACCCGCGAGCATTACGACTTGGCGCTGGGGGCCAGCCCGCGCGGCAGCCTGGGTCTCTATAAAGCAGCTCAAGCCCTGGCAGCCATCCAAGGCCGCGATTATGTGCTTCCCGACGATGTCAAGCGGTTGGCGCCCTATGTCCTGGGCCACCGCCTGATCATCAAGCCGGAGAGCGCCCTCCGCGGACGCAACGCCCAGACTGTCCTCAAGACCCTCTTGGAGGAGACGCGCCTGGACGTGGGTGAGCTGAGCCGAGGCTAGATATGCGCAACCTTCTCATTTTCATCCTGGGGCTCTTTATGGTAGCCGCCCTGTTTCGTATCGATTTCTTTTTCTATCTGCTCTATTTCTTTTTCGGCATCTATTTCCTCTCCCGCCTGTGGGTCAATAGTGCGCTCAGCCACCTGGAGGTGCAGCGCGAACATACCGAGCGAGCCTTTTTGGGGGAAAAGCCCGAAGTCAGGCTGCGCCTGCGCAACCGCGGCATGTTGCCCCTCCCCTGGATCCAGATCCGCGACAGCGTGCCTATCCAGCTCAAATCGCCCAACTTTTTCCGCTCCGTCCTTTCCTTGATGCCCCATGAGCAGACCAGCCTGAGCTATGAGCTGGATTGCCGCAGGCGAGGCTATTATCCCTTGGGGCCGCTGTCGGTCTTTTCCAGTGACCTGTTCGGCATCCGCGACCAGGAGCGACGGATGCCCGGTGAGGACCATGTGCTGGTCTACCCACGCATCGTGCCACTGGGCCACCTGGGGTTGCCCGCGCAGACCCCCTTTGGCTCCATTCCCAGCAAACAGCACATCTTTGAGGACCCCAGCCGTATCATCGGGGTGCGCGAATACCAGGCCGGCGATAGCATGCGCCACATCCACTGGAAAACCTCGGCCACCACGGGCAAGCTGCAGACCAAGCGCTTCGAACCGGCCATCTCTATCGAGTCGCAGATCCTGCTCAACGTCAACCGTGACGAGTACTCGATCTCGCGGGTCGATACGGCCATCGAGCTGGCCATCGTGGCGGCGGCCTCCATCGCCAACTATCTGATCGAGTTGCGCCAGACGGTGGGCCTGAGCTGCAACGGACTCGACCCCCTGATGGAGGATCACCAGGCCATCCTCCTGCCTCCGCGCAAGGGGCGCGATCAGTTGATGCACATCCTGGACGTGCTGGCGCGGGTGCAGAGCGTGCAGGATACGCCCTTTGAGGAGATGCTACGCCGCGCCCGCCTGCACCTCACCTGGGGAGGCACGGGGATCATTATCACGTCGCATGCCCCCGATAGCCTTTTCGATAACATGTTGCTCATGAAGCGCTCGGGCTATCACGTGGTCCTGGTGCTCGTCGATCCCAAGGCGCCCTTTGCACAGATCAAAGAGCGCGCGCAAACGGTGGGCATCGTCGCCTACCAGATCTGGCAGGAGAGTGACCTCGATGTCTGGCGCTAACGAGCCCTTGAACGCCCCCCCACTGGCCGCCGCAAGCCCTGAGCAGAGCGCAGCGGATGGCGCGCAACCGGCCGCCGAGGGGCGCGACGTGACACGCTTCGCCCTGGAAGAGATCCTGCGCCCGCTGGCCATCGCCGGGATGCTCACCTGCATCGCCGTCTCGCTGAGCCAATTGTTGAGCCAGGTGACCCCTACCTGGCCAGGGTTCTTTTTCTCCGCATTCATCTTCTTTGTGAGCCTGGAGAGCATCCATGCAGAGCGGCTCACCTCGCGCCGCAGCCTGGAGCCCGATGACCGTTTTCGCTTTCGCTTTGTCGAGTGGGTCGTGATCCTGCTGATCACTCGCTTTGGTCCCTACCTGCGTTACGGCAGCGACCGGCTACTGGCTGACGTGGCGCTGTGGTCCGAGAAGCCACTCTCCTTCTTTAGCGTGGGGTTTATCGTCACCAGTCTCATCGTGGCCCTGTTCTGGTTCATCGCCGCGGGCCTATCGCGCACGGTCAAGGAACTGGAAGCCTCGCCCATCGAAAAGGCGCTCCCGGTCACCGACCCAGGCGCCTATCTGCGGAGCACCATGCCCCACCACGGGCGCACCGACCGCCAGGCCAAGCTGAACTATATTGTGGGGCTCTTTTTCGGCGGCGGCGTGCTATTGTTGCTGTTGACCGGCTTTTCGCGCGTGGATGTGCGCGACATGATCCTTTTGCAGCACCCGCGCAGCTCGGGGATCATCCTGAACGCGATGATCTATTTCTTGCTGGGTTTCCTGGTGGTCAGCCAAGCGCAGTACACCATCCTGCGAGCCAACTGGGAGCTGCAGGATATCCCCATCCTGGGCAAGCTGGGACGACGCTGGATGTGGCTGGCGTTGGGCTTTTTGCTGCTCATCGGCATCGTAGCGGCCCTTTTACCCGTCAGCTATTCGGTGGGCCTGATCGACACCATTTCTATCGTGTTGCGCTGGATCCTCTATGCTGTGGTGCAGATCGCTTTCCTGTTCCTGTTTCTGCTCTCGTACCTGGTGGGCCTGATCCTTAGGCTTTTCGGCAGCCAGAGCGAGAGCGGGACTCAGCCGGAGATGCAACGGGCCACGCCGCCCGAGGTTCCTCCCAGCGCCGGTCCCATGGGGCCCGCCTCCTGGTGGCTATTGGCGCGCTCGATCATCTTTTGGGGTGTGCTGGCCCTGCTGGTGGGGTATTCCCTCTATCATTTTGCCCGCGACCGTTGGGGCCTCTTCCAGGGCCTCTCCGCCAGCCGATTTCTGCGCTGGCTCACAGGCCTTTGGCAGAGCGTTTGGAGCAGTACGCGACAGGCTATGCGGTCCCTGGAGCAGGCGATCGAAAAGCGCGTCGCGGCCCGGCGCGCCAGGGCGGCCCGGCGGCCCTGGTTCTACCTGCCGCTACGACGCCTCTCCCCACGCGATCGGGTGCGCTATTTCTACGTGTCGATCTTGCATCGCAGCGCGGAGCAGGGCTTTGGCCGGCCCCCCTCGATGACGCCCCTGGAGTATGAAGCTACGTTGCGCTCCCTCATGCCCGAGGTGACCGGTGAGGTGGATGGGCTCACGGAAGCCTTTATCGAGGCGCGCTATTCCGAGCATCCCATCGACCAGGGCGAAGCCAGCCTGGTGCAGAGGCTGTGGCAGCGGGTCAAGACGGCGCTCAAACGCCGTGGCCGTGCTAGCCAGGAGCAGGCGGCCGGATCTGGCTTGCCCACATCCAAAGCGCTCCCCTCAGAAGCGCCCGCCTCCGCAGCGCACGATACTGGAGCGCCCGCTTCCGAAGCACCCGCTTCCGACGCGCACGATAAAGCGAATCAGGGATGACAGAGCAGGACCTTTTCGCCCACACGAGGCAGGAGCAGATCGACCGCGAGGCGCCGCTGGCTGCGCGGATGCGTCCGCGTACCCTGGAAGAGTTCGTCGGACAACGCCACATCCTGGGTCCAGGCCGGCTGCTTCGTCGCGCCATCCAGGCGGATCAGCTCTCCTCGGTCATCTTCTACGGTCCCCCGGGCACTGGCAAGACCACCCTGGCCATGGTCATCGCCAACACCACTCGTTCGCGCTTTGTGAGCATCAACGCCGTTCTGGCCGGAGTCAAGGAGCTGCGCGAGATTACCGCCGAAGCACAGGAGCAGCGCACCCTGTACGGCCGGCGCACCACCCTCTTTGTCGACGAGGTGCACCGCTGGAACAAGGCTCAGCAGGACGCCCTACTGCCATGGGTGGAGAATGGGGCCATCGTCATGATCGGGGCCACCACCGAGAACCCGTGGTTCTCGGTCAACCGCCCCCTGGTCAGCCGCAGCCGCGTCTTTCAAAT
>CAYQDH010000284.1:7032-7300 GCA_964416075.1 uncultured Anaerolineales bacterium
CGACTTGCGCGAGGTGGCCCAGCACGCGCTGCGCGATCCCGAGCGCGGCTATGGCAAGCTCGACGTGCAGCTCCTCCCCGAAGCCCTGGACCACCTGGTGAACGTGGCCAACGGCGACGCGCGCTCGCTGCTCAACGCCCTGCAACTGGCGGTGGAGACCACCCCGCCCAACGCCGAGGGCCAGATCGTGGTGGATACGGCCGTGGCCGAAGAGTCCATCCAGCAGCGCGCCGTGCTCTATGATCCCGAGGGCGATTACCATTTCGAT
>CAYQDH010000285.1:0-7288 GCA_964416075.1 uncultured Anaerolineales bacterium
GCCGACCAGGCCGCGCGGGAAGCCCTCGGCCTGTCGGCGGCCCAGGCCGAACAGCTCGCGAGGATGGGTTACGCGACCCCAGGACAGCTCGGAAATGTGGACCAGGCCATCGATGCCGCCAAGGTCCACAAAGGCGCCAAAGTCGCATAGATTACTCACGCGACCCTCTCGCACTTCACCGGGGATGATCTCGCTCAGGAGGCGATCGCCATCTTTGGGACCCCAGATGGTGGCGCGTTCGGAGAAGACCAGCCTGTTCCGGGCGCGGTCGATCTCGATCACTTTGACAGCGAGCTCTTCACCAACCCAATGAGCCAGGACTTGATCGCGGGAGGACTCGTCTTCAAAGACAGGCATTTCCTTCAGTTGTGAGGCGGGCACAAAGCCCTGCAACTCGTTCCAACGCACCAGCAGGCCACCGCGGTTCCAGCCCGTGACGATGCACTGGACCGACCGCCCTTCTTGGTAGGTGCGCAAGGCGTTTTGCCAGGCGATATCCAGGTCAGGCGCCGATGGTCTGCTGAATGCAGGTTTTTCCGCTGCATAGCCAGTCTCTTGCGCCGGGCTACCGGACGGACGAACGCACCTGTTTGCCAAGTCCTGATACCGGTGCATGGCTTGTTGCAGGAAATCGGCAAGCGATCTCAGATTGGGGCCACTACCTTCCATACGCGTTCCTTTCGAACTGTCCTCGGCCCTCGACGTCGAGGACACCATCGAAACACACCTAGCGAATTGCGGTGATGCGGCATGCAAAAAGCCCGGCGCCCTGGATGCACAACACACACAAGGATCACCGAGCCTGAGCCATTCATCTCTTGGGTTATAAACAAGCCAACCACACATATCCCCAGGACCTGGCCCGATGCATGTACACCCGATGAGCAACGGTCGATTCCACACCGATGCCCTTATTATAGGCTCCCTGCGACAAGATTGTCAATGTTCTGGGCGCCAGGTGTCATGTCTCGTCGGGTCCAAGTTGCGCTGGCGCGCTGTGACTAGCGCCAGTTGGTTCACCATTTTTCCGAGGATCGCTTACCGCCTGTTCCGGAGCATCGACCATTTTGTAACCCCAGCGGTTCACCGTGACGATATAGCGCCTTCCCCCACCCAAGAGAGCGCGCAAACGAGCGACCTGCTGGGCCAACGCTTCGTCGGTAACGCCGTTGGCTGTATTCCAACCTATGAGCGCAAGATCGTCCTTTTTACAGATCGACCCCTTGTGCTGCCATAGATGCATCAATAAGCTATGTTGCAGCGGGCTTAGTTGTTTTTCGAGCTTGGCGCCATCGATGTAGATCTCGTCCGATGCCTGGTCAATACGAATACCTTGTTCCTTGGGCTGGGCGCGAGGGGCGACCTCGTTACCCGGTCGACTGACATTGAGCTGCGACAGAATGAAATCGGCAAAGCATTGGGAAACAATGGCGCCATGGGCCACATATCCCTTGGTTTCCAGATCCCCAACGATGAACTCGGCACTCACCTGTTTGTTCTGGGCCAGGAGGCCTAACACGTGCTTCTCTTGGGTGCTGAGATGGCGCCCCCAAACCCTCTGGAAGTGGACCAGGGCATCGCGGTGGAACTCACGACGGATGAGGGTCATATCCTCAGGCCTTAGCCGACCTTGTCTGCGCCAGAGATCGTAAGCATGCGAGCAGGCCATCTGCACGAGGTAGGGGTAATAACCGGCCAGCTGGAGGATCTGTTCTCGAACTTCCACGATCGGAGCTCCGCTACGAACGGACGTCTGTTGGATGAACTCATCGTATTCATCCTCGGTGAAAGCACCTAGGTATACCTCAGTGAATATGTTGTAAAAGCCCGACTCGAGAACATGAGAGGGGCACAAATCATGGATATGCTTTCGGCTGGCAACCACCATTGGGACGTAAAAGTCGGTATGAGTACCAAGACCCCGCAGAAAACCAAAAAAAGAGCGATCGAAATGCTCATAATCACACATCTGCTCAAAATTATCGATCAATAACACCAAGTGGCGGGGCAATAGGGCCTGTAGATACCCCTGCACCTCTTCTTCAGCGACGAGGTCCGCCTGGCCGAGATGGAGCAGATCGGGACACTCTTTCTCCACGCCTTGCAACGCGATCCTATAGAATGTTTCCGTATCTTTACATAGCTCCGGGTTCAAGTAAACGTAAATGCTCTGGTGATCGTCAGGAACATACCTCGCCCGTACATTAGGATCAAGCATACGAAAGAGCAAGGAGGTCTTGCCGCTACAGGCCTCGCCCACCAAATTGGTGGACTGGTGGTGTTGCCAGGTATGTTCGAGAACACGGCGGAGCTGCTCGTCCCTGCCATAAAAGTGCGCAGGATTGTGGATTGGGCCAGCGATGTGATAGGGGTTTTGCGTTGTGGATACTGTCATACTGCTCGCTCCTGAGCCAGCCGTAGCAGGGTTTCGTTCTGCCGCAGCCAGAGCCGCACAAGCTCCATCCTAAAGGAATAGCACAGTTGCTGCCCCATGCGGGTCTCGCTGATCAGATCGCGTTCCTCAAGGTTCTCGAGGGCTGCCATGAGCTCCTCGCGTGGCATGGCAAGATGGCGTTTTTCCAGGAGACTGGCGATGTCATTGAACGGGGCATAAAGCCGCACATCGTCAGTGAGGTTGGCTAACGCCGCCAGCGCCAGTTTTTCACTTGCGCTCTGAGAGTTGTAGATGCTGTTTTGAATATTCCCGGTCGCATCTCGGACCACGTCGCGGATCACCCAGTTCAGGTCGGCCAACTCGATATAGTTTCGGCGGGCGATGCGCGCTCTTTCCACCAGGCTGGCGCATATGTACTGGATAAAGTAGGGGTGGCACGCCGTGACGGAGCAGATCTGTTGTGTGACCAAGGGATGGTAGGATAGGTAACCCTCCAAGGGCTTGATCACAAGCTGTTCCGCTTCATCCTGCTCGAGATAGCTTACCTTGCAAACTCGGGTCAGGTTGAAGAGGATGGACCCATAATCCTTTTGCAGCGAGCGCACTTCATGGGCGCCGGCGAACAGGAAATTAAAGTGACGGACGTCCTGAATCACGCCGCGGAGGAAATCGAACAGGGTTCTATCGAAAATGCCATCCCGTACCTTTTCCAAAAGAACGCCGAATTCGTCGAACATGATCAGGAGGCGGCGTTGGTCGAGTAGCGAGTCGACCAGACGGCAGTAGTCCAGGAAAGCGCCATGGGCGTCCACGCCAAAGCGGCTCTCATCCGGCTGAGGCACCTTCAGGTCGGCTTCCTGTAGCCGGTAGGCCATTCGCTTGGCGATCTCGCGAAGCAAGCTGGGCACATCCTTGAGATAGTTGACGAGCTGCAGGTCGAAATAGAGGCAGATGTGGCGGGGTGTCGGCGGCTCCCGCAACAAGCGGCGCAGCACCGATGTTTTGCCGATCCGTCGCTCGCCATATAGAAGAAGGACGTTCTCTTGGTACTGGCTACTAATGTTCTCGCGGATCCAGGCCACGATATTCTGCCGTCCATAGAACATTTCAGGGGTGCCGAGCGGTGGGCCCGCCACATAAGGGTTGGCCGGGATGGGCTGATAGTCGGTAGGAGCATCATAGAACTCGATGTGAAAGCCGGAGCGATACCAACGCCCAAGCTGCTCGTCGTCATCGTACTGGACTTCGATCTGCACCTCGGCGCGCCTGACCCCGTGCGGCAATAGGGTGATCTCGATCTGGCGCCCCTCTCCGATGCCCAGCGGGTCGAGGTTGCGGCGTTCGCCATCCACAATTTCGATCGTCGCTGCAGCTGGCCGCAACATCACGATGATGTTACGCGCCACACTATCGCCCTGGTTGAGGATGCGAATGGCGGCGGTACAGCCGCGTTGCGAACCCCGCAAGGGCAACTGCGTCGTCAACACTTCGCTGGACAAGACGGCGCGCCCCACAAGCATGCTTTGGGCCTCGTGAATGAGCGCCCTCCAGCGCGTGATCGCCTGATCCAGGAAGATGGTCTCGAAGGGGAGCAAGGCAGCCTGGCCAAGGTGTTCTAGCTCATCCAGCTTGCCTAGTGAGCTGAGCAGTGCATCTCGCTGGTTATCGCGACGTCCCGTGTGCAGATAGAGCTTGATATTCCCGCTCACGGTTCTAAAACCCAACAGAATCTCCTGCATGCGGGGCCGCAGCCAATCCTCGATCTCGGGGAGCCAGCCGAGGTGTTTTTCACAGTCACCGGCTACATCGAGTGTATCCATATGGGCAAAGTCAGCCATGGTTTGCAGGGAGCGATACATCTCTGTGCCGTGATTCCACCACTTGAAGCGCTCGAACCAGTCCAGCGTCTGATCTAGATCAGGCTGCTTCTGAACGAGTTGCACGTACAAAGAGGCCAGTCCCAAGGGGTCGGTGTCGCGCAATTCCATGCCGTGGCTCACCGTGTCCAAAACCCGGATGACCGCATCGCGGACATCGGGTGGGCTGTCGGGCTGGTGCAGAAGCTCGATCAAAGGCTCGATAGTGAGGGGAGACAGGGTGGCGAGTCCTCTCTCGGCAGTGTCACGCAAGGAGGGCTCTCGGAGGGTATCGAGGAGCACAGGAACGACGCGTGGGTCGCGAATTCCCCCCAGGCTAGCAACAACGATCCGTTTTGTAGCAGGATCAGGATCCGTAGCGAGCATGGTCAGCAAAGCAGGAACTGCCAGGGGGTTGCCAAAGCGTCCCAGGTAACGCGCCGCATTACGGCGCATGATGGGATCACTATCATCTAGGGCCTTGATCAGCGCCGAGACCACTTCGTCGGTGCCAATGCGTGCGAGGATTTCCAGCGCGGGCTTGCGAATCTCGAGCCGGGAATCGGCCAACACTGCTTGGATAAGGGGCTGAATCGCCGGCTGGCGTATCTGTTCCAGGACACGTGTAGCCGCGTTGCGCACCTCTGGATGGGGCGCACCCAGGGCCTCGATCAAGGGTTGGACCGCCGGCCCCCCGATCGCCAGCAAGGCTCGGGTTAGACCCGCTGAACGGGTGACATCCTTGCCCTCCAGAGCATCGATCAGTGTGGGCACCGCTTGGGGACCTACAGCCGTAATGGCCTGTACGTAACCTTGCAGGTCTTCTTGATTGGCCCGCAAGGTGGCTTCCACCAAGAGGGGCAAGGATTGCTCACTACCCAGGCGCCCCAAAACCTGCGCTATGCGCGCACGGTGGGGCTGTGGCAGTCGCTCATCGCTCAAGGCCTTGCCTAACTCGGGCATGGCTACCTGGTCGAGTTGGAGCAAAGACTGCTCGGCCAGACGCGAGACCTCGGCGCCGTCATTATGTAGATAGTCGATCAGGGTGTTGACCACATAGGGAACGAGCTTGGGCTCTGTATGTCCCAAGGTTACGAGGGAACGTGCCGCCACGGGCCGCGCCTCTAGAGGTGCGTCGGTCATCGCACGGGCCAAAAAGCGAGCGGACTGGGATGAAGGGATGAGGCCCAGGACCCGAGTGGCCTGCATCGCTAGATCGAGGCCAGGCTCCATGGTGGCCATGCCCAGATAGGGGGCAGACCACCCCTCGCGCAGCCAGCCACAGGCCAGGATGGCCCGTCGTTTTCTGGCTTCATTCTTACCCTGAAGGGCAGTCTCTAGATAGTTCCGAGTTGTAGTGTGTTCCATGCCAGCAAGGGCGGTAATGGCATCGGACCAGTATTCAGATGCGGGATCCTCCAAGAGCGCGGAGAGCCGATTCTCCACATCGCTTCGGATGGCCTCAGCCGCTCCCTCGACCTCCGCGATACAGCGGGCCAAGAGGAGCCACTTGCCTGGCTCTCTGGCCTGCTGACTGGCGATCTGTTGTAGAAACCGCATGGGGTGTGGCAGCATACTGGCCACCAAGACCAGCGTGTTGTGCCATTCAGGGAGGTCGAGGAAGGGTATCATATCGGCACTCTTGTCGAGGGCCACGATTTGTGCTGCAGCAAGATAGCTCTGCATACTGGGTGCAAAGAAGCAGTAATCCGCGCTACCTTCAGCCACGGGGCACAAGATGCCGTACTCGGATGTCAGGCTCTCGAACCGGCGTTGCGTGTCGCGGCCAGCCGCTAGATGCAGGGATTGCTCGATCAGCTGGCGGAGTTCGTTTCCGTCTACAGCCCACGCCCGATCTTGCTGCATCTTGTAGGCGATCGTCCGCAGGAGCGCCACCTGCTCCGCCATGGGGAACCCGGTTCCGTTCTGGGATGTCGCGCCCCATTCGCCAAGGCAGGTTGTGAGGCAGGCGCCATAGAGGTCCGGCAGACGCACCCTATGCTCGGGTATGGCGAGGACCTGTCGCGCCATTGCGGCGGCCATCAAAGGAATCTCGGCCAGCTCACGCAGCGCGGCGTTGCGCTCAAACGCTGCGTACAAGGAGGCCAGGTCACCTGCTCGTTCGCCAGCCAGATGATCGAGGTAACTGGCCAAAGAGGGACGGTCGATGCCGTGCAAGGTACCCTTGTGAAAACCCGGCAGGTCGACGCTCCATGTGGTCGGCCGCTGGGCTATCACCCATATATTATTGCCAAAGCGCTCCACCATCTCTGCCAGCGCGGCCCGCTTCTCGGGATCGGAGGCTTGGTGCAGGTTGTCGCATAGCAGGACGCACTTGCCTTGCTGAAGATATTCGCGTAGGAAAGAACGCGTCGTGGGCAAGCCGTTTTCTGCCATGCTGTCGAGCAGCAGATCGAAGGGTGGCTTGGACTGGTGAGCCAACGTGCCGAGATCGACAAGGATAGGCAGAAAACTGCCTTGATCCTGTCCCGGGAGAACGGACACCAGGCGGCTGGTGAAAGAAGGATCGAGGCTCGATGCGAATTCCCAGCCCAAGGCATGCAGCAGAGCGGTCTTTCCGGCGCCCAGGCAGCCTGAGATGATCACGTGCCTGGAATGGCCCAAGACATCCTGGATGCTGCACAACTCGGAGCGGTCCTCCGAGGAGCACAAGGTGGCAGGCGCATAACCCGTGGCCAGGTCCACACTCGGCAATCCCGGCAAGCTGGGCAGGTTCTGAACAGACTGAGCGAGGCGACGGCCATAGAGCCTGACAAAACGTTTGGGCCAGATATATGTCAATAGCGGGGCCACACGAGACGTTACTCGATGCTTCAAGTCTTGTGTTTCGCTCATAGTAGGGGCATGACTCACTTGAGTGGATTGTAGATATTCGTGCTCAATAGGTTTTTTGCATACTCTACTTTGAGGAGTGAACAAAACCATTATAGCATGGACCGTGCCTGTTGGCAAGGGGTGAATGCTGAGATTCGGTCATAAATGGGTTGGGGGAGGATGGAGGTACAATAAGGCCATC
>CAYQDH010000286.1:0-7286 GCA_964416075.1 uncultured Anaerolineales bacterium
GAGACCCTTCCTTTGCAGTCAGGGTGACAGCCACGCTGACTTTGCTAAAGCCCTGCCCCGCCCCCAAGGGGCCTTGACAGGGCTGTCATTCTATAGTATATTGATCATAATAGGTTATATAAGCCGTGTCGCGGCGTCACGGGCTTGCTGCAGTGTTGCTGTCGCTTCACGAGACCACGAAAGGGGATAGACCATGAACGATGAATCTCAAGCTGGCACAGAGGCGAAGCCCGACCTGGAGTATCAAGCGGGGGCTACGTGCGCGCCGCAGACGGGCATGGCCGTCGCCGACTTGGTCGCGGAGCTTGTCAGTGCGGCATCCATCGTAGAGGGTGCGGGACACGCCGAGTTGGGCAACAAGCTGCGCAATTGGGCCATCTGTGTCGCCGATGTGCTCACGGCGCAGCGACAGGGGGATCACGGCTCGGAGGTATATCTCGGATAGGGCCGATCTGCCTGGTCTGGGTACTCCAGCAGGTATTGGCCCAGCATTTCGGGCAAGGCTCGGCGTCCTGCCACGACGGGATGCCGAGCCTTGCTCTGTATCTCCAGCTTAAGAATCGGGCTCCGATATGGCTCTTGCTCTGCCGACCATTTCGAAAGATAATGCGTTCCGAACCGCATTTCGAAGGGAGGCCCATGCAGAACATTCATTCACACACCTGGGACCAGGCGCTGCATCTCGAAGCGACCACCGTTCGCGAAGCCGACATATCGCGCGGCTTTCCGCTGGACATGACTGTTCGCTTCGATACCTTTATCGAGGACATGGCGCCATTCGAAAAGGTCGTGGTTTTCGGCCTCAAGGCGCGCCTGACGGGCTATTGGGTGCCCGACCAGTATGTGGCCGATTTTGTGGCCAGGGCAGCGCACAAGCTGTACGGCTTTGCCGCCTGTGACCCTACCCAACCTTCCTACATGGAGGAGTTGCGCCACGCCATCGAGCTGCTACACCTCGTAGGCGTCAAGATGGGTCCCATCTACGCAGGCTTTGACCCTCGCGACGCCCGCTGCGATCCCGTATACCGCTATTGCCAGGAGCGCGGCCTGCCTATCATGTTTCATACAGGCACCACCTATAACCGGGCGGCTCCCCTGAGCTACAGCCGGCCCTGGCTCTTTGACGATGTGGCGATCCGATACCCGGGATTGCGCATGGTTCTGGCACACGTGGGGCATCCGTTCTGCGATGAATGCCTGGTCGTCATCCGCAAGCACCCGCACGTGTATGCCGATATCTCTGCGGTGTACTATCGCCCCTGGCAGTTCTACAATACCATGATCCTGGCTCAGGAATATCATGTGACGCACAAGCTGCTCTTTGGGACCGACTACCCCTTCACCAAGGCAGCAGACTCGATCGCCGGGGTGCGTGGGGTGAACGATATCATTGGGCAGAGCGGCCTGCCGCGCGTCTCCGCTCAAGCGATCGAGGAGATATTAGCGCGGGATTCCTTTGCCCTGTTGGGGATTGCCCCATAGGCTCAGGGCAGCTGTCCACCCGAGAGCTCGGTGAGAGCATGGACCATCCAGGGATGAACCACCGCCAGGGTGTCTCGGCGTTCCCACAGGTAACGCAGGTAGACGAGCGCGGCCTCATCGAGGGATTCACCTAGCACAGCCAGGAGCGCATCGCGATAGGGAGGAACGCCCGACTGGTCCCAGGCTACCTTGTCGGCGATGAATACCGTCTTGTCCAAGGCAGATGCCCCGCGCTTGAGCGTGGTGTGACACCCTATTGCGCTCTGAATGGCTGGGTCATCTATACCAAACAGCTCTCGTGCCAGGATGACGGAGAGCTTCTGGTGGACGATAGTTGGGTAGTTCTCTTCCTCGGGCAACAGGGGCAGCCCCAGTTCCCGCGCCACCTCAGCCCGGCTGGGGCCGGGGTACACGGCGCTGATGTCGTGCAGCCAGCCTGCTATCTCCGCTTTGCCCACATCAACTCCGTGCAGGGCGGCGATGCGCCGGGCCTCCTCAGCCACCTGGGCGCTGTGAGCCGCGGTGCCCGGCCTTTTCCAGTGCAACAGAAATACCGGGGCGTCTCTGGCCACATCGCCCGTGAGCGTCAGCCCTTTGGTGAGCGACTGCAGCTTGTGATAATCCAATGGGGTGACCCCTTTTCTGGTGTTGGGCGCCTTTCCGGTGCGATCAAGTGCGTGGCTTGCCTCTCAGCCAATCGACTAGGCTCTTCCAGACCCGGCTCAGGTCGATTTTGGCTCCCACCTCCATCTCGGCTTCATAGTCCAGGAACAGGGGAATGAGAGGGATTTTGACCTTGAGCTTGTGGGCGGCACCGGCCTCCGCATGGTCCTCGAGCACATCGCCTGCTGGAGCAGTGCCACTTTCGTGTGCGGCCAAGACGCGCAGCAGAACCATCCCCAAGTCGCTCAGCTCGCTATGCAGCGCACCATCGTGGGCCAAGGCCTGACGCATGTTCGTTTCCCAGGACTCTGTCGATATACCAGTCCCGGGCGCGCCTTTTCGCCCCGCCCGCACGGCCAACAGCGTGCCCAGGCGATAGATGCGCAACAGATAGACCAGCAAATGGGCTACGGGTATCTCAAGTCCGGCCAGTTGCACGGGATCCGGGGTGGCCTCGTATCGCAGCAGGCCGCCATCCAGTTGGCGCACCACCCGGGCGATCTCGGGTGCAGCGGCATCGAGCAGCTCGGTATCGAGATAGGCGCGGTGTGGCATCTTGGAGGCCTGCGTCAGCAGCAGTTGCCGCAGCTGGGGCCACGAGCTCCCGCAGTACGCTCGTGCGATGCGTCCACAGAGAAGCTTTGTGGCTTCCCGAAGGTGATCGATGGGGCGCGGTGTCGTTGTCGGTGCTTCCTTCGACCTGGCTGTTTTGCTCAATGAGCTTCTCCCGTATGTTGCTCTTGGGCTGTTGCCTAGAGAGCCCTCTCGGTGTCACAATTGGGCGCGATCCAGTTCCTCACGCAAAGCGCGCAGCCGCGGGTAACTTGAGCGGATACTGGCGATCAGGGCCTGCCATGCTTGCTGCTTTCCTAGTCTGTTGTACAGGTCGCGCACGCGGATCAAATGCTGGGCGGCCTGCCCATAGCTGTAACGTCCACGAACGGCGATCAGCGCCTGCACTACCTCCATATACAGCACGATGGCGTTCTCCGGCCTGCTGGCCTCCGCGGCCGCAGCCACACGGACCGGCAGATCCGTGTTCCAGGCGGCCATGCGCCCTGTGTCGGCTATGTCGGCCACCGCATCCAAGCACTGGTCGATTTCCCCCTCCTGGAGGTGGATTTCCGTTCGCAGAGCCTGCTCGCCCTTGGCGGCCAGTTCGGCCAAGAGCGTAGGGCGCAGCTCTGGCCAGTTCCCGACAATCTCCGCCAGCTCTTTGACCTCCTGGTAGCCGTCGAGCCAGGGGCGTGTCCAGAACAGCGATAGGGCCAGAGCAAGCGCCCGGGCATAGTCTCCTTGTGCCTTAGCTCGGCCCTTTAGCCACTCTGTCAGGCCCGGAGTTTCGCTCGTTTTGCTGCGTTCCTCGACCAGGTCGACCGCCTGTTTCTCATAGCGGTGCGCCACGAACCTATCCGCGAGGAGGAGCAACTCATAGTCCGATGCCGGACGCACGGCGGCCATCGCATCATCCACCCGCTGTCGCTCCAAGAGCCGTTCCGCCAGGGCACGCAATTGGCCCGTCTCGCGGCAGATGCGCAGGTAGGTCTCGTCATCGAGCGCCTCGGCCTGCACCTGCAGTAGAAAACGGCCATATTCCTGCATCTCCCAGTCGTGCGCTCGCGGGTCCAGCCCAGCAATTGCCGCTTCAATCCATTGGGCCACCTGGCGGAGTTCATCGGGTTTGGCATATTCGCAGATGAGGAGAGGCACATTTTCCCCAACTCCGTAGCCGCCCCACGCGACATCCTGCCCATGGATCTCGAACAGGGTCCGAAACACGCTCTCTCGGCGTGCCGGGTCCTCTGTCGCTGCCACGCAGCTCTCTAGCCCATCTATGCACCTGTCGAGCAGTTGATGCAGATCGCCGCCCTCATCGGCGGGCAAGTCGCCTTCCTCCAGCACATCCCGGGCGATAGCCTGGTAGACCGTGATCGCTTCGCCCCAGCGCCCCTGGTCGACGTACGAGTCACCTATGGATACAAGTTCCTCGATCTGTCTGGCCGCCTGATCGTAGGCGCCCCATTCGTCTCCAGCGTTCCTGAAGGCTTTCCTCACCCGCTTATATATTTCCGCGACACTGATGGGCTTCTCGGACTGTCCTATCGTCGCCAGATCGATCAGCTCGTACAGGTCCGGATAGTGTGCAAGCATTTTCTGGATGAGGACAACGAGTTGTTCTTTGCTCCACTCTTGCAGAGTGCTGATGGCCGCTTCTTTCTTGGTGAATGTGTCAGGCTGATGAATCCAGGTAAGCAAGAGAGCTGCAATGTGTTTGCAGTGTCCTCCTGCGCCTACGGGACACGAGCACGACGCCCAGGCGATGCTGTCTCCCTGGTCGCTCAAGGTTGCCTGAACATCGTAGGGCCGCGGCATGGATCCCCAACATTGCGCCGTAAGAGTAGGTCCATACCGCATGGGACCTATGATGGCTCCATCCCGAAAGTAGGACCAACCGCGTTGGTACGATGTGTCTCCCGTCCAGGCGCGGATAGTATCTTCGGTGAGCGGTGGTGGCTCGGGCACCGGTCTGCTCCTGATCTACAACACGTGATAAGTGTTATACACCTCACGCAAGCTTTTGCCCTCCATCAGGTCGTGGCGCGTGAGGTTCTCCTTGCCCACCTTGTCCTGGCCCAAGCGCAACACCTCGGCCTCGGCGCCCTGTGGGATGACCACGATTCCATCATAGTCGGCGAAAATCAGGTCGTGGGGTTGCACAAGCACCTCGCCGCAACGAATGGGCACGTCGTAAGCCATCACCCGGCCGCGCCCCGCCGAGTCGAGCGGCCCGATCCCGGCATAGTAGACGGGATAGCCCAGGTCGATGATGCGCACGCAGTCGCGCACCAGGGCGTCGCAGATGCACCCTGCCGACCCATTGCGCTGGGAGATGGTGGACATCAGCTCGCCCCATGGCGCGATCGTGCCGCTATAGTCGGTGGAATGCACCAGCACATCGCCGGGCACGATGGAATCGATGACATCGATCTCCCCGCCGTAGGGATCCTCCTCGAAGACGTAATCGGTCTCCATCCAGCGTATCGTGCGCGCTCGACCCACCAGCCCGCAGTTGCGGATGTCGGGCAGCAGGGGGCGTAGGCGCGGGTGCATGGCCTGGTGTCGGTATCCCAGCGAATCGAGTATATCGCTGACCACAGGTACGTACAGGTTCTCCTTGATGAAACGAAAGATCTCTTGGTCGTTTTCAAACACGGTAGTCTCCTTCATGGACAAACTTTTCTGACAGGATTAACAGGATTTACAGGATTATAGCGATAAAAACCATATTCCCCGCTCTTTATCCTATGAATCCTGTGCCGTCTCCTCGCCCCATCCTATTCTGGATGGGGTATTGGCTTAGGCGACGCGGTAGCGAAGCACCGTTTCGTCGTTAACCTGCACGCCCAACCCGGGTCCTTGGGGCACAGGGATCAGCCCATCCTTCATCCCGATGGGCTCCTGGCAGAGGGTATTGAGCAGTGATGCGGAAGAAACGTTGAACTCCAGGTATAGCGAATTTAGTAGATACGCGTTCAAGTGCAGCGAGGCTGCCTTGAGCAGGTCGGTCAGCCAGGCGTGGGGCACGCAATCGATCTGCCGGCGCATCGCCATATCGGCGATCTGCCGGCCCACCGTGAGCCCCCCGCAGCGCGACAGATCGGGCTGCAGCACGTCCACGTGCCCTTCGGTGGCCAGCCGCTCGAAATCGACATAGCCGGAGAGTTGCTCGCCGGCGGCGGTGCGCAGGGTCTTGGTGTGCCGGGCCACCTCGGCATAGCCGGCGAAATTCTCCGGGTGGATGAAATCCTCCAGCCAAAAGATATCCAGCTCCTCCAACCGCCGCACCAGGCGGATCCAGTCCTTGATGGGGCGCGGCTTATAGGGTTGGTCGTAACCCACGCCGTACCACCCTCCGTCCACCATCAGGGTCACCTGCGGGCCCGCCTCTTCTCGCGCGGCCCGCACCAGGGCGATATCCAGCTCGAGGTCGAACCCAAAAACGCCCCAGCCGAACTTGATGGCTCGAAATCCGTGTCGTAAGTACTCGGACACGGCGCGCTTCATCGCGTCCGGCGTGGGGCGAAAGAGCGTGGAGGCGTAGGCCCGCACTTGGTCGCGGTAGCCTGCGCCCAGCAGCTTGTAGATCGGCTGACCAAGAGCCTGTCCCGCAATGTCCCACAGGGCGATATCGGCCCCGGAGATCATCTGCATCCCCACTCCCTGGCGGCCATAGTAGGCCAGGTAGCGGTACATCTTTTGCCACAGGCGCTCGTGCTCCAGGGGATCCTCGCCGATGAGGGCGGCGCGCAGCGACTCTAGCCCGATCTGGCCGCCCGAGGGCGCCCGAACGATGGCCTGGCCTACGTGCGGCTGGGTCTCGATATCCGACCAGCCCACCAGGCCCTCGTCCGTGGTGATCTTACACAGCGCCACAAACCGCACGCCGTGCGCTTCCGCCGCTTCCTGGGGATTGGGATAATCCTTTCCCGTATCCAGGACCATGGCCTCTACATCGGTGATCTTCATGGCAATTCCTTGCTCATCGACGAACAGTGGCCAGTGAGCAGTAGGCAGTAAACAGTGGCCAGTGAGCAGTGAGCAGTGAACAGTGGCCAGTGAGCAGTAAACAGTGGTCAGTAGGCAGTAAACAGTGGCCGGTAAGCGGTAAACAGTGGTCAGTAGCCGTTCTTCACTGGTAACCGTTCACATTCCACTGTTCACTGTCGACCGTTCACCGCCAACTGTTCACTGTCGACCGTTCACCGCCAACTGTTCACTGTCGACCGTTCACACTCCACCGTTCACCGCCAACCGTTCACTGTCGACCGTTCGCCGCCAACTGTTCACTAGACACCAAAGGGCGTCAGCCACTCCTCCGGGATATCCATGCCAAAGCCTGGGCCGTGCCCCACGGGCACCAGGCTGTCCTTTGGCATCATCGTGCCCGGGATATGGGTCGTCTCCTCCAGCGGAACGCCGGGGGCTGTGCCCACAAAGAACTCGATCCAGGGCATGTTGGACATGGCGCAGGTGAAATGCTGGCCAAAGGGGTTCAGGCCCCCCGCATGCAGGCAGACCATGATCCCCGCGGCATTGGCCATCTCGGCGATGTGCTTGCAGGCCGTGATGCCGCCCACCCA
>CAYQDH010000287.1:0-1364 GCA_964416075.1 uncultured Anaerolineales bacterium
GGGCAGCGGCTCCATCCAGGGGTAGCCGGCCAAACGCTCTATGTCCTGGGCGTTGGTGGCGATGCAAGCTCGCGCAAAACGCGCCAGCGCCAGGTTGGCCCGCCAGCGCAACGGTCCGGCCTTGGGGAAAAGATACGGCACGAGAAGATCATGAAAGGTGACCACCGTGGGCAGGGAACGGAAGAAAAAGGGCAGCAGGTTGATTGCCGGGTGCATGCCATAGGCCGCCGCCTGATACTGGATATTCAGCACATCGGGGTGCACCTCATCGAGCAGGCGACGCACCACGCGGTAGAGGGGTCCCCAATGCCAGGAGGACAGCAGGGGATGGACGCATATCGCCTCGTTGCCTGGCGACTGTTGCCCCTGGAGCGATGTCAATACATGCACATCTGCGCCCTGTTCCGCCATAGCCAGGGCCAGGAGATGGGTAAAATCGGCCACACCTCCCTCCATGGGGGGATACTCGCCCGAGATCAGGAGCACGCACCGCGTGTTGGCCATGGTTCTATCCCCTCCCGGCCGATGGGCGCAACCCAGAGCGCAAGACCTGGGCGTAAGCCTCAATGCGCTGGCGCCGCAGGGCGCGTTTGTGCCCCAAGACGAACTTGCCGCTCTCTTCACCCAGTTGCAGAATATAAGTGCCCAACAGAAACGCGCGCAACAGTGCGGCGTGCCACGCCCCGTGGTGTTTGCGAAAGTAAAGAATCTTGCTAGTCTGAAAACGGATGTGGCGCGCCGCCACTACCTGGTCACTAGACTGGCCCTCATAGTGCACCACCACAGCGGATGGCCAATACAGCACTTGCCAGCCGCTAGCGACGATACGGCGACACCAGTCGAGCTCTTCGGAGTACATGAAAAAACGCTCGTCCAGCAAGCCGACCTGGGCCAGCACTTGGCCACGCACCAACATGCAGGCGCCCGTGACCCAATCCACCTGTTGAGGCGCGTCGTTGGCCGTGTCGGCCATACGATAGCGACGCGCCCAGCGGTTATTGGGAAACCATTGTTCCAGCAGGGTGCTCTCCATGAAGGCGGTCATCAACGTAGGAAAGCGCCGCCGGGATGGTTGCAGGCGGCCATCCGGATAGCGAAGCTGCGGCCCCACCACCCCCACAGCGGGCCGCGCCTGCATAACACCGAGCATCTGGAGCAGGGCATCCCCCACGACGCGCGTATCCGGGTTCAGCAACAAGACAAAGCGTCCCGCGCACTGCTTCAGCGCCAGGTTATTCCCGGCGGTGAACCCCAGGTTGTGAGGGCTGGCGATAACCTGCGCCCATGGGAATTCGCGTCGCATCATCTCCACGCTGTCATCGGACGAAGCATTGTCGACCACGCAGACCTGCACGGCATAACCG
>CAYQDH010000287.1:1374-7254 GCA_964416075.1 uncultured Anaerolineales bacterium
GGCAATCGATAGCTGACCACCCGCATCGAGGCGCGCACCCGGCGAATCGAGGATCGAGCGAAGACAGCCGCGAAGCAGGACAGCGACATTCCAGTTGACGATGACGATGCTCAGATCGGGGAGCATGTTACGCCATCCCCAAGAGCCGGCAGGCATTTTCGAGTGATCGTTCGGCTACTTCCTCCGGGCTGAGGCCAAGCACCCTGGCGAGGGCCTCGGCCACATACTGCACATAAGCGGGCTCGTTACGTTGGCCGCGCTTGGGGTGAGGCGCAAGATAGGGGCAATCGGTCTCGATCAGCAGCCGATCCAACGGCACCTTGCGGATGATCTCCGGGAGGTGGTGCACGTTCTTGAAGGTGATCGGGCCAGCGACGCCCAGGTACAGGCCGCGCGCCAAGGCCCAATCTGCCATAGCCCGATCCGCCAGGAAGCAGTGCAAGACGCCGCGCAGGGAAGCGGGCGCGGCATCCACGATCTGGCGCAGGTCCTGGTCTGATTCGCGATTGTGCAAGATGACCGGCAAGCCCAGATCGTGGGCCAGATCGAGCTGTCGCGCCAGCACGGCGCGTTGCATATCGGGCGGGGAAAAGTTGTAGTGGTAGTCGAGGCCGATCTCGCCGATCGCCACGACACCCGGTTGCCGTGCCAGCTCGGCCAGGCGCGCAAAAGTGGTCTCGTCTAGCAGTAGGGGACGCCCCTCATGGGGCTCACTACAAGCAGTCCGCGCTTCGTGGCCATGAATACCCACCGCGGCATAGATGCCCGGGTGACCTGTGGCCAGTTGCAGGGTGGCCTCGCTGCTGGGCAAGTCAGATCCGCAGGTCAGGATACGCACAACGCCCGCGCTCGTAGCGCGGGCGATAACTTGGTCGCGGTCAGCATCGAACTGCCGTGAATCCAGGTGCGCGTGCGAATCAAAAAGCTCCATTGTTCCTATGCTGGCCGAGAGTACTCGGGGGGCAAGCCGGCTATTTGCAGTCCTGCGATGAGCAGGTCCTGCACCTTGTCGAGGTGCGTCGTTTCACAGTAGACGCGGATCACCGGTTCGGTACCCGAGAAGCGAATGAGCAACCATCCGCCGTCTTCCATGCAATATCGATAGCCTTCGATCCTGTCGCTCGAGAGCACTCGAAGGCCGGCCAGACTAGTGGGGCGAGCGGCCTCGATGCGGGCCCTAACCCCATCTCTTTCATCGGGGTGCATCCGGCGATCGACGCGATCATAGTAGTGAGGCCCCACCAGAGAAAAGAGGTGCTCCAGCAACTGACCGGGGGATTTTCCCATTTTTACCATGAGGTCAAGCAAAAAGAGGCCGGCCAGCAAGCCGTCTCGCTCGGGGATGTGGTTCTTGAAAGCGAATCCCCCGCTCTCTTCGCCGCCGAGGATAGCATCAACGCGCAGCATTTCGGGGGCCACGTACTTGAATCCCACTCGGGTCTCGTATAGCGGCACACCGTAGCGCTTGGCCAGCTTGTCGGCCATCACCGTGCTGCTCAGGGTTCTGACCAGGGGACCCCGCCAGCCACGCACTTCCAACAGGTAGAAGGCCAGCAAAGCATACACCTGTAGCTGGTTGATAAAGGCGCCCTTTTCGCTCACCAGGCCCACTCGATCGGCATCGCCATCGGTGGCCAGGCCCACATCCCCACCCCAAGCCACGACCGTGTCCATGAGATCCTGCAGGTTCTCGTCGATCGGCTCGGGGCGCTTCATGCGCGGAAAGATGGGGTTGCGCTCGTTGTGGAGCTCCTTAACCACCATCTTGCCCCCGCCCAGCAAGCGCGGGAACCAGCCCATGCCGGCGCCCCACATGGGGTCGGCCACTACCTTGAGCGCAGCGCCGACGATGGGACCGGTGTCGATGATGCGAGCCAGCTGCTCCAGGTAGGGTTCGACGGGATCGATCAGCTGGATCAGGCCCTCTTTGACGGCGCGATCATAGTCCATGCGCGCGACCCGGCCTTGCGCTTGCGCGGCAGCAATCCCCTCTTCTACCTGAGCCAGGGTCTCGGGGGCGGCCGCACCGGCATAGGATGACCGGAGCTTGTAGCCATTGTCCTGGGGAGGGTTGTGGCTGGCCGTGATCCAGATCCCACCGGCCGCTTTCAAGGGCAGTATGGCATAGGAGAGCACCGGCGTGGGGGCGGCTATCTTGGAGAGATAGGTGCGGATGCCGTTTCCGGCCAGCACCTCGGCCACAGCCGCAGCAAAGTCCTCGGAACGGAAGCGCATGTCGTACCCCACAACCATGCCCATCCCGGCTTGGCCCGAATCGATCAAGTAGCGGGCCGTGCCCTCGGCGCAATAGCGCACATTCTCAAAGGTATACCCTGGCTCGTCCATTCTGAACGAGCCCCCAATGCTGGCGCGCCAGCCATCGGTGCCGAATTTGATACGCTCCACTTGACTACTACTCCTCTACAGGCCCGCCGCCGAGCGCAGCTCATCTGCGGACTCGACATTCTCCCATGGGGCGTCGATATCCGTGCGGCCAAAGTGCCCATAGGCCGCCGTCGGCTGGTAGATGGGCCGCCGTAGCCGCAGGTCGCGAATGATAGCGCCCGGCCTAAGGTCGAAATAGGCGCGAATTAGCTCCTCGATCTTGGTGTCGGCCACCTTGCCGGTGCCAAACGTCTCCACGTTCAGAGAGACAGGATGGGCAACGCCGATGGTGTAAGCAATCTGCAACTGACAACGATCAGCCAGACCAGCGGCCACGATGTTTTTGGCCACCCAACGCGCAGCATAGGCGCCGGAACGATCCACCTTGGTAGGGTCCTTGCCCGAAAAAGCGCCGCCCCCGTGCGGCACCATGCCGCCGTACGTGTCCACGATGATCTTGCGGCCGGTGAGGCCGGCATCTCCCATGGGACCACCGATCACAAAGCGGCCGGTGCTGTTGATGAAATACTTGGTATTGGCGTCCATCATCTCGGCCGGGATGACCTGGTTGACCACATTCTCCCTGATCTCGGCCTCGATCTGCTCGTGCGAGACGGACGGGTCGTGTTGCGCGGCGATGACCACGGCTTCCACGCGAACCGGCTTGCCATAGTGGTATTCGATCGTAACCTGCGACTTGCCATCGGGCCGCAGATAAGGCATCAAGCAGCTCTTGCGCACCTGGGATAACCTCTTGGCCAATCCGTGCGCCAGCATGATAGGCATGGGCATCAATTCCGGGGTCTCGGTGCAGGCAAAGCCGAGCATCATGCCCTGATCCCCTGCTCCTACCTTTTCGATATCCTCCTCGGTCATCTCACCGGCTTTGGCCTCTTGCGCATTGTCCACGCCCATAGCGATATCCGGCGATTGCTCCTTGATCGAGGTGATCACGCCACAAGTTTGGTAGTCAAAGCCATAGTCGGCGCAGGTATAGCCGATTTGGCTGATCGTCTTGCGCACGATGGCCGGAATATCCACATAGACTCTCGTGGTAATCTCGCCGGTGACCAGGATCAAGCCCGTGGTAGCACAACATTCGCAAGCTACGCGGGCATAGGGGTCTCCCGCAAAGATGGCGTCCAGGACGCCATCGGACACCTGATCACACAACTTGTCGGGATGCCCCTCGGAGACGGATTCGGAGGTAAAGAAGAATTTGGGTGAATTCATGAACGAGTTCATTAGTTATGTCCTTTCGGAACGACTCCACGTTTTTCATACCACGAGACGCCGAGCCCTGTGATGGCTCGCCTTAGGTTCCCGACTCCCACGACGATAGATAGTGTTGCTGCTCCGGAGTGAGTTCGTCGATCTCTATCCCCATAGCCTTCAGTTTCAGTTTGGACACGTTGCGGTCGATATCCAGCGGCACCCGGTAGACCTCTTTGCCCAGCGAAGCATAGTTCTTGGCCATATACTCTGAGCAGAGGGCTTGATTGGCAAAGGACATATCCATCACCGCAGAAGGGTGTCCCTCGGCGGCGGCCAAGTTGACCAGGCGTCCCTCGCCCAGCACAAAGATACGCCGACCATCTGGCATCACATATTGCTCCACAAACTCGCGCGGGCGCGCTACGGCGGTGGCCATCTCTTTCAGTGCCGTGAGGTTCAATTCCACATTAAAGTGCCCCGAGTTCGCCACCACAGCGCCATCCTTCATGCGCTCGAAATGGATCCTGTCGATCACATTGATGTCGCCAGTGGCGCTAACAAAGATATCGCCGAGGGGCGCCGCCTCCAGGATGGGCATGACGCGGTAACCATCCATTACAGCTTCCAGTGCCTTGAGAGGATCGACCTCCGTAATAATGACGTTGGATCCCAAGCCTCGGGCGCGCATGGCGATGCCGCGACTGCACCAGCCATAGCCACACACCACAAAGGTCTTTCCTGCCAGAAGAAGGTTCGTGGCCCTGACGATGCCGTCGATAGTGCTCTGCCCCGTGCCATAGCGATTGTCGAACAGGTGCTTGGTATCGGCATCGTTGACGGCAATGATCGGGTATTCGAGCTTGCCTTGCTCTTGCAGGGCGCGCAGCCGGATGACGCCCGTTGTCGTCTCCTCGGTACCGCCGATCACGCCGGGCAATAGGTCACGCCGCGATGTATGCAGCATCGAAACCACATCAGCGCCGTCGTCCATGGTCAAATGAGGCTTGTGATCCAAAGCAGCCGTAATGTGTCGGTAATAGGTCTCGTTATCCTCGCCCTTGATGGCATAGACGGGGATTTCGAAATACGACACCAGCGCGGCGGCGGCGTCATCCTGAGTGGAAAGGGGGTTGGAGGCGCAAATAACCACGTCTGCGCCACCTGCCTGCAACGTGCGGGCCAGATTGGCCGTTTCGGTGGTCACATGAAGACAGGCCGAAACGCGCAACCCGTGCAGGGGACGCTCACTGGCGAATCGTTCGCGGATTTGCCTCAATACCGGCATTTCGCGTTCCGCCCATTCGATACGCGCCAGGCCCTGAGTGGCCAGGCCAAGATCCCGAACATCGTATGACTTGCTCACCTAGCATTCCTTTCTAAGGTCGAGTGGTTTGTGTGCGCCACAACCGTGGCGGCGATGGCAACGGAAACGATCATGAGATAGACCGTTGGAAGCATTCGCATCTATCACCAGGCAAAGTCTCGAAATAGGTCAACTTGAGAAATTCCTGGTACCGTGCGTCGATATCGTCAGGGGTCAACGTGCGCAGACGGTCGATGCTGAAATCCTCCACAGTAAAGGAAGCCACGACGGTGCCATGCACAACGGCCCGGCGCAACGCCTCCACAGAGAGACTTCCCGAGCGCGCCAGGTAACCCATAAAACCCGCAGCAAAGGTGTCACCGGCGCCGGTGGGGTCCACGACTCTTTCCAGTGGATAGGCCGGCGTGAGAAAGAAGCACTCGCCTAGAGGCCACGCCTGGCCACCGGTACGCGTCACCAGCATAGAGCCATACTCGCCACGCTTGATGACCAGTGCTTTGGGCCCCATGTTCAGGATCTGCTTGGCCGCTACCAGGATATTGGACTTGTCCGCGAACAACTTGGTCTCGGCTTCGTTGAATAAAACGACATCGACCATAGAGATGGCGCGCGCCAGGCTGTCGCGTTTGGATGTAATCCAATAGTTCATCGAGTCCAGAACTGTTAACCGAGGCGCACGGCACTGCTCCAACAGGGCAATCTGCAGATCGGGGTCGATATTGGCGAGGAAAACGTACTCGGCATTGCGCAGGTCCTGAGGAATGGATGGCCGGAAATCGGCAAAGACGTTCAGCTGCGTGTCCAGCGTCTCTGCCACGTTGAGGTCGTCACCGTAGCGACCCGCCCAGAAGAACGTCTTTCCTTCTACAATCTCCAGGCCGCGCAGATCGATGTTTCGGGTCTTGAGAAAGTCGATATGTTCCGAGGGGAAATCGGTGCCCACAACGCCCACCATG